>CACWGK010000070.1 GCA_902760415.1 uncultured Lachnospiraceae bacterium | reverse complement strand
GAATTCTAAATGAGTCAAAATGAGTCACTTTTTACGTCCGACGTAGAGGTGACTCATTTTTGAGTCAGCCTCTACGTCGGACGTGCAAAGTGACTCATTGTGTTATTTGCAATTTTACGTTACAATACACATGGAGATGGTAGGTAATAAGAGAGGTAACTATATTGGGTGAGTATACTGGGACTTTTGATATAGATGATCTAATCAGTGTTGTAGTAAATGTATGGGGAAATGTCTTTCTCCTTGTTATGATCTTTTCTTTATATGCCGGAAAGATTAAAGATAGGAATAACAAGTCTATAAGGAATATATCGATTCCTTATACAAATGAGATTCTATGTTTTTATTCTTTGCTATTTTTCTATAATCTAATCTATGTAATAATCACTCTTTTAGGCATGCTAAAAGTAAGATATGAGAGGGAACTCAGCCATCCTCTTGTTTTTCTCTACTATGTAGATGGTGCGCTTTTAACTATCCTATTTCTTTATGTTGTAAAGAAGTATGTGACGAAACGTTTTGAAGATAAATATTTTACAAATGTGCTATATGCCATGGTGATTGTTCAACAGATTTTGCTATTGCTGCTCTTTTCTAACATTTTTACAAAGGTAATATATTATTACGATGATGATTTAGTGTATCGGCATGGTTGGGGCTACTTCTTATGGCAGGGCTATTCGATATTGGCTTATCTCATGGGCGCGCTTGCGATATTTAAGAACTTTAAGAAAGTTGATAATCTGTTAAAACGAATTACGAATGTCGTTATAATATCAGTTGTTGCGGGTCTCGTAGCCGGTCTTCTTCTTTCGAACAATTATAATAATCTGTTTATTAATATCGCGGCCTTGCTTATATATGTTCAGTACGAGAACCACAGAACCGAGTGTGCGATTAAAAATGTTGTCGATATGGAGGATGCTCAGAAGAAGCTGATGATGGATCAGATAAAGCCTCATTTCCTCTATAATTCGCTGAATTCGATAATCTACTACATAGATAAAAATCCGGAAGTAGCAAAGGATTCGTTAGTATCATTTTCCAAGTATCTTAGAACTAATCTGAATATGGTAAGTCTAGATGAAATGATACCTTTCTCCCAGGAAATGGAGCATACAAAGGTTTATCTTTCACTAGAAAAGCTAAGATTTGAAGATAAGCTGACGGTGGATTTTGATATAAAAGATGAGGACTATAAAGTTCCGGCGCTAAGTATACAGCCGATGGTCGAAAATGCGGTGAAGCATGGCATTCGTAAAAGTGCCAGTGGAAGGGGTAGCGTTAAGATATCCACTAGGGAAAAGGATGATTATCATGTTATAATGATTGAAGATGATGGGGTTGGCTTCAATACAGAGGCGCTGGCAACCATGGATGACACGCATATTGGCGTGAAGAATGTGATGAAGCGTCTGGAAATGGAGTGTAAGGGTACTCTCGAGTTTGAGAGTTCAGAAGGTAAGGGTACCATATGTACTATTAGAATTCCTAAGTAGCATATGTACTATTAAAATACTTAAGTAGCAAATGACATAATAAAGGATGGGGTGTAACATTGAAAATACTAGTTGTAGATGACGAAAGACCGGCGCGCGAGCGTATGGTTGAAACTTTAGGGCGCATTTGTCCTGAATGCAAGGTGGTGGCGTTTGATAATGCTCAGGATGCGCTGAATTACGAAGGAAAGTCGGATATTGAGATAGCATTTCTTGATATAGAGCTTGGTAATTATTCGGGCATAGAACTTGCTATAGAGCTGAAGAAATATTCGCCGAGATGCAATATCATCTTTGTGACCAGCTTTTCTGAGTATGGAACCGAAAGTTTTAAGGCACGGCCGAGCGGATATGTCACAAAGCCTTATACGGACGAAGAGATTAAGCGAGAACTTGATAATCTCAGATATCAGATATCCGAGTCGCTGGAAAGTTCAGAAGTTTCTGGAAAGTCTGGAGGATCTGGTGGAAATGAGGAGACCACCCTTGAAAAGGATGAAAGAAGGCTTAGATGTGCTACTTTCGGTAACTTCATAGCTTATAAAGAAAATGGCGATATTATGACATTTTCCAGAACTAAGTCTAAGGAACTTCTGGCGTATCTTATCGACTGTGCAGGATTTCCTGTTACGACCAGAGATATAGCGAAGGACGTATTTGAGGCGGAACTAGATAAGCAGATGTCCAAAAATATATCCAAGATCATCATCGGGCTGATATCGGACCTCAAGGACGAGGGCTACGATGATATAGTTATAAAGCAAAATAGGCAGATATACGTAAATCGCGATAAGATAGATTGCGACATATATAATGCAATAAATGGTGACGTGAGCGCACTCAATTCGTTCCATGGAGAGTACATGATCGAATATTCGTGGGCGGAAATAAGCGGATCCGTCGCCAAAATAAGAAAAATCTAAAAATGAGTCACCTTGCACGTCCGACGTAGCAGGTGACTCATTTTTGAGTCAGCAGCTACGTCGGACGTGCAAGGTGACTCATTTTTGATGGTTTACAGGATTATTATCTGCTATAATTAAGTGGTTAAGAGTTTGATTAATATGACGTACTATTCGAGTAGGGGGGATAATTATGTCAGATATTCAGGAATTAGAAGCTAAACTCGTGCAGAGTCAGAAGAAGCTTAATGATCTGCAGTATGAAGTAAATGCTATTCATATGGAGCTAGTGAAGCTGAAGGCTGAGAATCCACAGCCAAAGGCACCACAGCAGATCCAGGCGAATCCGCAGCCACAGCATCAATTTATTCCGGATGCTCCAGCCATGAATCCTAATATGGACCAGATGGTTTCGAATGTACAGGCGGGCGGCCAACCAAATGTTCAGGCGGACAGCCAACCAAATGTACAGCAGCCGGCTCCGAATACTCAGAAGTATTGGGAATCGGAGATGCCATTTAAGAATAAGGCAAGAGTTCCGGCGGGGAATGCACCAGCTGGCAACGGCCCATATAGAAATGCACCAGCTGGCAACGGCCCATATAGAAATGCTTCACCCGCCCCACAAAAGGCGAGGGATACAGAAATACTTGTGGGTATCAAGGGTATGGGAATCGTTGCTTCAATCCTTGTGTTCATAAGCTTCATTTTGTTTGCAATGTATCTGATACCAGGGCTTACCGATACGGTAAAGATGACACTTATGTTTGTTATCAGCGGTGTCCTTACATTTGTAGGATTATTCTTCTGGCTTAGGAAGAAGGAGAGCATGTTCTTCCTGTCCCTCGGCGGATGCGGAATCGGCGCGATATACATATCACTCTTTGTGACGCATCTCTATTTCCACATGATCGACCAGATTCCACTTTATATACTGCTGCTCGTGTGGGCTGCGGGAGTCCTCTTCCTATCGAGGATTAAGCCGATTTTATTCGAGATTATCGGCCTTTCGGGCATCATAATATCCGTCTTCCTCGGCACGGTGTCCTGCGCCACATATAATGATGGCATGATGCTTGGCGTGCTTGCTATATATCTCGTAGTGGGCGTGCTTGCATTTATGCTCCTTAAGCTAAATGATAACATAAGCCTTATCATTTCGAATGTGGCAGCGTGCCTTGGCTCGGCATGCATAGCTTTAGCTTCATTTGATATATCAGATGATGTGATACTTTCATCCTTGGTACTTGTGATATTCACTATGGTACTTATAGTGCTGACGCTCATTTTCGTAAATGAGTCTAGATACCATTATCTTCCTGTATTTGGCGCGATTTACACTGGTGTATTACTGCTGGCGATAAATGCAGCTATTCCAGATGATGACTTATATTCACTCATTGCAATTATCATATCGGTGATTTTATATATCGGTGTTGAGCTATATCATAAGCTCGAGATTTCAGGCAGGGCACCTGCCGGAGCTGGAAAGAGCGTTGGAATAATAGTGTGGGAAGTTGTGCTTCTTATTGCAGCTACTTCAAATCTCTTGGACTACAAGATTTTATGTGACGCAGTTGGGGCATTTGTGCTGCTTATACCACTTCTCGTGTACGGCTTCATTTCCGGCGATAAGCAGTCGAAGATTAGCGCGCTTGTGCTATATGTATTTGTAATCTTCAACTTTGAGGTGAATCCATGGGCAGGCCTGTTCTATGTGATAGCTGTATTTGCCCTCTTTGTAGTCATGATGGCGCTCAACAAGAATGAGTATGATAAGATTCTGAAACTGCTGTTCTATATAGTATTCATGCTCGGACTTCATGCGCAGTATATCGCGCTTGTGCTTGAACAGGAGTGGGATGATGAGATAAGTGCGTCGGTACTGATGCTGATCGCGGGCGTTATTAACTTTGCAGCGCTGAAGACAAAGTTTGGACGTAACTGGCTGACGGACGATGAAGAGAAAGGTATCAGAATTACTACGTATGTTATAAATGCTTGCCTTATGCTCGAGTCAATCTGTCTGATGAACTTCTTGTCGGATTCTGTGGATTATGCATTTGCTAAGAAGACTTTTGTGGTTCTTATCGCAATCTTCCTGTTTATGATAAATGCAGCTAGATTCCTTAAGAGTGAGAAGCCGGTGGCTGTTGTCTATGTCGGCCTTAAGTTTACGGTTCTACTGATAGTTATTCTCAACGCCTTCGACGCAGTAAATTACGTTATCAGCATTTCGGTATTCCTGCTTGCGACGGGCATCATTCTGCTAGGATTTAAGCTGAAGTTGAAGAGCTTTAGAATATATGGCCTTGTCACAACGATGATCTTCGCCGTGAAGCTCGTTATGTTTGATATCAAGTACGACAACGTCCTCGGAAATGCGCTGAGTTTCTTTATCAGTGGTATAATCTGCTTCGGTATCAGCGCCCTGTACAGTATAGCGGATAAGAAGCTTTCAGCAGGCGAGAACGGAGGAAATGACCCAAATGGCGGAGTATACCAAGGAATGCCAAATGACCCAAACGGCGGAGTATACCAAGGAATACCAAATGACCCAAACGGCGGAGTATACCAAGGAATGTCAAGTGACACAAACGGTTCAATTTACCAAGCAGCACCTGACCAAAGTTCGGGATATACAAACGAGTAAGGCTTCATGAATGGTGGCAAAAACTCGATGTATTTGGTATAATTATAATGTTAGGGTTTGATTAAACTATGAATAATCAGGAGGATGAGGCTGATGCCTAGTCTTGTGAAGATTGGTTACGATCAGAAAATCGTGGACCTGATAAATAAATATGGTTCTGACATTATCGAGAGCGAGATGTTCCAGCGCGAGAAGGATTTCATCCAGCACGGAACCACTACAACCTATGCGCATTCACTTTGTGTAGCATATATGAGCGTGTGGCTGGCAATCCGTAATCGTCACGATGTAGATATGCGAAGCGTCATTCGTGGAGCACTTCTTCATGATTATTTTCTCTATGATTGGCACGAGAAAAATAAGTATCATAACTTTCATGGATATACACATGCAAAGCGTGCCATGGAAAATGCAAGAAGAGATTTTCATATCACCTCCAAGGAAGCAGAAATCATTTACTGCCATATGTTTCCACTTAATCTTACACGCGTTCCAAAGTCCAGAGAGGCAAGACTTGTGTGTATGGCGGACAAAATGGTGGCAGGAAGCGAGACCCTTCTTATTATGAAATATAGTCAGGCCATGTCAGGCCAGACAGCAACAATATAGTTTGTGACATATCATTTTGGATAGTCACATTTAGGAGAATATTAAATGACAGAATTATCTTCAAACACAGCGGCGAAGGAGATACAGAAGCTTTCGAAGCTGTGCGTCGAAAACAATCATATAGATCAGTCACTTTATGACAAGTATCAGGTAAAGAGAGGCCTGCGCGAGCCAAGCGGCAAGGGCGTACTTACTGGACTTACAGAGATTTCTACAGTAAATGGATCGAAAGAAATAGATGGAGTGCTTACTCCTATTGAGGGTGAGCTTAGGTACCGAGGTATCGATGTCAACGACCTGGTAAAGGGCTTTACAAATGGACATAGATTTGGATACGAAGAGGTAGTTTATCTGCTCCTCTTTGGTTCACTTCCAAAGCAGAATGAGCTGGATCGCTTCAATGCTCTGCTGGGATACAACAGGAAGCTTCCTCCTGATTTCGTCGAGGACGTAATCCTGAAGAATCCTAACAAAGATGTAATGAATGCTATGTCTCAGGCGGTGCTTGCGCTAAATGGTTACGACAAGCGTTCGGATGATACTGATATTCCAAATGTGCTTCGTCAGAGTATAAGCCTTATCGCTAGTATTCCGATGATAGCAGCATATTCATATCTTTCCTATCGTCACTACATGCTGAGACGAGGACTCTATCTGCATAATCCAAAGCCAGAGCTTTCTACCGCAGAGAATCTTCTCAGAATGCTTCGACAGGACAAGAAGTACGATGAGGCAGAGGCTAAGCTGCTGGATATGGCGCTTGTACTTCATGCAGAACATGGTGGTGGTAATAATTCAACATTTACGACTCACGTTGTTACGTCGTCAGGAACCGATACTTATTCATCAATAGCTGCATCACTTTGCTCGCTGAAGGGGCCAAAGCACGGCGGCGCCAACATAAAGGCAATGAAGATGTTCCAGGATATTAAGGCAAATGTCAAAGACTGGTACGATGACGAAGAGGTTGCTGCGTACTTAAAGAGAATACTCGAGAAAGATGCATTTGATCACTCAGGCCTTATCTATGGAATGGGACACGCGGTATATTCGCTGTCTGACCCTAGGGCTAAGATTCTAAAGAAATATACGCTTGAACTTGCCGAGAAGAAGGGCAGGGAAAATGAGGCGCATCTCTATAAGACAGTCGAAGAATTGGCGCCAAAGGTTATAGCCGAGAAGCGTAAGATATATAAGGGAGTCTGCACAAATGTTGACTTCTACAGTGGATTTGCATATGACATGCTGGGAATCCCTGAGGAGTTCATCACACCACTATTCGCTATAGCACGAATCGCAGGTTGGAGTGCCCACCGTATCGAGGAACTGATATGCGATAGCAAGATAATACGTCCTGCCTACAAATCAGTCGCCGAAGATACAGATTATATCCCAATAACCGATCGTTAAAAAAATGAGTCACTTTTTACGTCCGACGTAAAAGTGACTCATTTTTGAATTTAGGTTATATACTGATTTACATTGATTCGAGTGTTGTACGGATGGCCTTGATGAAGTCCTGAGTATTGAGTGTTGTTACATTTTCGAGCTCAGTGATAAGTGCAAGGTCCTTTGTCATAGTTCCGTTTTCGATAGTAGCGATAGTAGCCTTCTCAAGCTTATCTGCAAATGCCTGAAGTTCTGCATTTCCATCAAGCTCGCCGCGCTTTCTAAGTGCGCCTGTCCAAGCGAAGATTGTTGCTACAGGGTTTGTTGATGTCTCTTCACCCTTGAGGTGCTTGTAGTAATGTCTCTGAACTGTTCCGTGAGCGGCTTCGTACTCGTAAACTCCCTTAGGTGATACAAGAACTGAAGTCATCATAGCAAGTGAGCCAAATGCAGATGACAGCATGTCGCTCATTACATCTCCGTCGTAGTTCTTGCAAGCCCAGATAAATCCACCCTTTGACTTCATTACACGAGCAACTGCATCGTCGATAAGTGTGTAGAAGTATTCGATGCCAGCTGCATCAAACTTCTCTTTATATTCTGCATCGAATATCTCCTGGAAGATATCCTTAAATGTGTGATCATACTTCTTAGAGATTGTATCCTTTGTAGCGAACCAGAGGCTCTGCTTTGTATCAAGCGCATATGTGAAGCAGCTTCTTGCAAAACTCTCGATAGATGGGCAAAGGTTGTGCATACCCTGAACAACTCCTGGTCCGTCGAACTCATGTACGAGAACTGACTCTGTAGTTCCATCAGCAGCTGTGTAAACAAGTTCAACCTTACCTGCTCCAGGAATCTTCATTTCACTTGCCTTATATACATCACCATATGCATGTCTTGCGATAGTGATTGGCTGCTCCCAGTTTCTTACACAAGGAGTGATTCCCTTAACCTGGATAGGAGCTCTGAATACTGTACCGTCAAGGATGGCTCTTATAGTACCGTTAGGGCTCTTCCACATTTCCTTAAGGTTATATTCCTCAACTCTTGCAGCGTTAGGAGTGATAGTTGCACATTTAACAGCAACCTTGTACTTCTCTGTTGCGTAAGCTGAGTCCTTAGTAACCTGGTCGTCGGTCTCATTTCTGTGTTCAAGACCAAGGTCATAATATTCTGTATTAAGCTCGATAAATGGGTTAAGAAGTTCATCCTTAATAAGCTGCCAGAGGATTCTGGTCATCTCATCTCCATCCATCTCGACTAGTGGGGTAGTCATTTTAATCTTTTCCATCTTAGTGTTCCTCCTAAATATATATTTATAATGAGTCACTTTGTACGTTCGACGTGAGGGTGACTCATTTTTGAGTCACTTTTTACGTCCGACGTGGAGGTGACTCATTTTTGGTTATCTAGTTCTTCGAGTAGTTTCAGTAGTACTTCGGTTTCGCCATTTTCGGAGAGCGGTGGCGCGATATGCTTCGCGGCGGCCTTCACTTCGTCTCTGGCACTTCCGATAGCGTAGCTTTCCTCTGCGGCTTCAAGAAGTCCGAGGTCATTTAGGTTATCGCCAAATGCCATAGTTTCTTCCTTTGTGATGCCGAGCTGCTCCTGCAGTACCTTCAAAGAACTACCCTTGTCGGCGGAGAGACCTGTTACGTCCATCCACATAATTCCGGCGCTGGCAATCTTGAAGCGGTCCTTCCATTTGTCGGTGAACCATTCATTTACGATAGCCTCTGCGTTGTCCTTATGATAAATGGATAACTTGACAATCTCATCTGTTAGATGTGTCTCAAAGTCACCGATTACCTCAATGTTGAATCTGTATGAATCTCTCATCCAGTAGAACATCTCGCTCTTATCTTCACAGTAAGCAGTATCCAGACCACTGAGCATGATGTCGCAGTCCTTCAGCTTTTTAATGTCAGCAACCATTTGAAACAGAAGATTTCTGTTAATGACATTTTTCTTGAAGACCTTCTTGGTATTTCTTACGACAGTACCACCTTCGGTAATGTAGTATATATCCTCGCTGACAGGCGCGAAGAGACGCGCCATACTGGCAAACTGTCTTCCGCTGGCTCCAGCAAAGATTATTCCATGAGCCTTCAGACGCTTTATCACGTCATACATTCTTTTGTCGATTTCAGAAGTGCCATCAGGAACAAGAGTTCCATCGATATCACTGGCAATAAGCTTGATCATTTTGCACCCTCAATTCGTCCTCGGCGCGTGTCGCCGTATGTTTTAAAGTCGTTGTATATTTTACTAAACCCCTAAATCTAATGCAACCTTTATATTTTTATGTTGTCGTGAGTAGATTATTTAACCATAACCATTACATAGGATTTGTGATATAATAGAACGAAATTTAGTGACGGAAAGGTATTAGTATGTATAAATATCATGTAAAGAAGAGAAGTAGGACGAGATTTACGTTCAGATTCTTAGGCGGAGTGATCATCCTCATATCGGCGCTGCAGATCGTGATGTTCGTGATGGGCTATGGCCGCGGCTACAAGATCGGCAATATTTTTGCTTTTCTTCTTATGCTTTACGGAATATATATCTTCATTAATTCATTTAGGGCAAATGCTTACGATATGGATTTCGAGTTCAACGAAGATAACTTCGTGGTAAATACAAAGTGGGGCAAGCGCACCCATAAGTACGGCGATGTACTGGATATATCACAGGTCATTCCTGAAAATGAAATGATCTACAGTATACTTCATATAACCGTCGACAAGAAGAATTATGTAATACCATTTTCTTATAAGAAGGAAGTGGCAGATACAATATATACCTACGTAAATGACAGAGTTATCGCCGAAAAACTAAAAGACGATATCGAGGAAAAAGAGAATCTAGATAATAAAGAAGCTAGTGAGAAAACAGAAGGTGAAGCATAGTGACAGAAGCAACTAGGAATAAACTGGAATCTATGGAGGAGTTTCTAGGCGTTCATGTAAATGTATATGATACAGTAGATTCCACAAACACAAGAGCTAAGGAATATATAAGAAACTTAATAGAGAAGAAAAATGCTGACAAGGTGAGTGAAGTCTTTATAGCAGATCAGCAGACTGAGGGCCGCGGAAGACTTGGCCGAAGCTGGCAGTCGCCACCGGGGACAGGCATCTGGATGTCTATAGTGACGAATCCAAGCGTTAGTCCCGACCGCGTATCCTGCGTCACATTACTCGCAGCTATAAGTATAGCAAGAGCTATTAAGTTCTATAGTCTCAAAAGATCTATATTCAATGTAGATGTAAAGATTAAGTGGCCAAATGATCTGATAATAAATGGAAAGAAAATCTGCGGTATACTAAGTGAATTAGTTAATGACCCGGCGACAGGCATGAACTATGTAGTCTGCGGAATTGGAATAAATGTTAATACTAAATCCTTTGATATCGAAGGCTGCGATTATGCGTCGTCCCTCTATAGAGAGTCGGGCGTACAGTGGGATAGAGAAGAACTGCTATATGGTGTCATCTATAACTTTAATCTGTGTATGAAGTCCTTCGAACAGGAGGGAACCATAGAGTTCCTGATAGAAGATTATAACGATAATCTTATTAACAGAAATCAAGAGGTTATCCTTTCTTCTGATAATCCCGAGATTCAGGCTGGTTTAGAGGATAGATACATCGCTCGTGGTATAGATAAGACGGGAGCACTTCTCGTAGAAGATAAGACTGGTGAGCTGCATGCAATAACCACTGGAGAAGTATCGGTTCGTGGCCTCTATGGGTATACCTGATCTTGCTTCTTATAACTTGATATTATTCACAAATTGATTGGTGAAAAACTTAAGGTGTGGTATAATAACAGTGCGTGTTTCGTATGAATCACGCACTATATTTTTTATAGGAGGGTTAACTATGGGTGTGTTAACAAAGAGCAGAAAACTGCTGAAAAAATGTATTGCGACAGTCATTGCAAGTGCTTTCGTTATATTGGCAGTTTTCGGAAATGTAGCTGGTACTGCTGGTGAGGTATATGCTGGTGGCCGCACGGGGAATCTAGGTATCAAAGAAACATTTAATGGTGATGATAGTCGATATCCTACTTGTGTATTAGACGATTCATATCTTGATGCAAATGGTAATCTTACCATAGAGTTTCAGTCGTTAGATAATGAATATACATTACTCTTCCAGGATGAAACTTTAAAGAAGGTTTATATTAATAAGAACTACTATGCGATGGTAACGGAGTATGCTCCTATAGCATACTTTATAATAAATGGAGAGAAACTTATTAAGAATAACGGCCAGAGTATTGTGGTAAATAAGGCTGATTTCAAGGCAGATTCTAAGTTCTTTGACTCTTATGGAGAGGGCTTTAGTACTATTACCATAGACTATGTAACATCTGATGTTAAAGGCCAGTGGTATAAGGGATTCTGGTTTGATGCAAATGGAGAAAACTCATATGCACCAACAGGCTCTTGGAAGGGATCTGGTAACAGTCAGTGGTTTGAGGATACCTCAGGCTGGTATCCAACTAGTCAGTGGATGTTAACTGATAAGCTGTATAGACCATATGAGGCATATAAGTATAAGAGTGATGCAGTAACTACATATAGTGCAGCATGGTCTGATGACTATATGTATGTACAAAAAGCATGGTACTATTTCGATGAAAACGGTTATGCGGCATCTAATGGTTGGTATAAGATTGATGGTTATTGGTACTATTTCAAAGACTTCTTATATGAATCTTGTTGTTGGAGAGATGGATATTATATAAATAGCGACGGAACTCAGACATATTCAGCTACTGGTAGCTGGAAAGGTAACTCATCAGGTTGGTGGTATGAGGATACCTCAGGCTGGTATCCAGTAAATACTAGCCAGGTGATTGACGGGGAGACATATTA
>CACWGK010000069.1 GCA_902760415.1 uncultured Lachnospiraceae bacterium | reverse complement strand
GGTAGTTTCGGCATATAGGTAAAAAAATAAGTTGTGGTCACCCGTCAAACTTGATTCTACGGGTGACCGCAACTTTTTTCTTCTTGATATAGCCGAAGCCAACTTATTTCATAGCCAATTTTCTAAAATTTTAGCCGGTTAGAAGTGTTTAACGGGTGACTCCTCTATGAAAATATGTCATATAGCCGAAATGCAACATAAACTGCAGCATTTCTTACTGCTTGCTCGCTTATTGGCTTCCAGTTGCCCATTGACTAGCTTCCTGCTTATTGACTTCCGGTTGCCTTTTGACTAGCTTCCTGCTTGTTAGCTTCCGGTTGCCTTTTAACTAGCTGCTTGCTTATTGACTTCCGGTTGCCTTTTGACTAGCTTCTTGCTTGTTGGCTTCCGGTTGCCTTTTAACTAGCTTGCTTGTTAGCTTCCGGTTGCCTTTTAACTAGCTGCTCGCTTATTGGCTTCCGGTTGCCTATCGACCGGTTGCTTACTAACTGGTTGATGATCGAGCTGCTTGCTTATTGGTTAGGCGTGACACGCAGCTCCGGTAAGATGGGAGATGTCCGCGTAGACCGGCACTCCATCTTTATACTCGATGTCGACCTCTCCATATACGAGTGGCTTCACGTAGTCAATCATCTCGGAAGTTACGTCATTTCCGGCTGAATTGATCCATTCGCGAGGAACCTGCTTTACCTGGTTGGCTATGCCGTCGAGGTCGGCGGTCTCGATCTCGTATTCGTACGGTTCGTTGGATGTACGAACGATTGTTGTCATGTAGCCTGTTTTGCCCTGGATTGCGTATTCTACGGCTTTCTCGCCCAGAAGTTCTGACTCTTCAAGGTCAGTAGCTGACGCCATGTGGGCGGCGCATCTTTGAAGAATGTTGATTTCGACCGAGCGACATTTTACTCCGAGCTCTTCTTTCACCAGGTTCTCCAGTAGCTTGCCTACACCTGATAACTGAGAGTGACCGAACTTATCTTCTGTCGCAGTGGTTGCGGAGAGGTATTCTCCGTTCTCATCTTGTAGTCCTTCAGAGATTGCAACGACTACGTTGTTGGTTGTCTTCATGACTTCACGTATATCGTCTAGAAATGCATCTTGGCTAAATGGGACTTCAGGAAGATAGATAAGCTGAGGGATCTCACTATATTCATTTCGCGCGAGCGCGGCAGACGCGGTGAGCCAGCCAGCATTTCTTCCCATGATTTCGATTAGGGTAACAGTTGGAGTCTGATACACCGATGTGTCATGCGCAAACTCCAGCATAGATGCGACTATAAACTTTGCGGCCGAACCAAAACCTGGAGTATGATCTGTGCTGACAAGATCGTTATCGATGGTTTTAGGAACACCAGCAAATCTGATATCACTGCCAATACTGCTTCCATACTCGGCCAGCTTGGATATGGTATCCATAGAATCATTTCCACCTATGTAGAAAAATGCTGTAACCTCATTTCTTTGCAGTATCTCAAAAATCTTTTCATAGATTGAAGAGTCTTCTTCGATGCTTGGCATCTTGTATCTGCAGGAACCCAGGTAACTGGATGGCGTCGTGTAGATGCAATCTAGTTCCTTATCACTAAGTCCTTCAAGTTCTATAAACTCTTCATTTAAAACCCCGCTTATTCCGTAAAGCGAGCCAAATACTTTATCATAGCCTCCACTGGATAACGCTCCTTTTATGACCCCAACAAGTGATGCATTTATCGCTGTTGTTGGTCCCCCTGACTGAGCAACTATGATATTGTTCATCGTTTTTAGTATCTCCTTATGAAAATGTAATGTCTAAATGAAATGTCTAAAAGTTACGCCGTAAAAGTCACACCAGGCTACTATAACATCTGACACCAATTCCTTCAAGGAAAATAAAAAGACAGGGCCCAATAGACTCTGTCTTAGTGTAGTGCCGGCGACCGGGGTCGAACCGGTACGGGTATTACTACCCACGGGATTTTAAGTCCCGGGCGTCTGCCAATTCCGCCACGCCGGCAAATTGCTTGATTTACGTAGTAAATCTAACGACCCAAACGGGACTCGAACCCGTGACCTCCGCCGTGACAGGGCGGCGCTCTAACCAACTGAGCCACTGGGCCATGCGTACTTGGCATTTCACACGCGCTAGACAATTATATAATTAAATCAACCATTTCGCAACATTTTTTTCATTACGAATCAAGATTTAAGTTTTTATCCCATTTATCTCAACTACAAATATTCCATCATCAAGATATGTCTTCATCTTCCATCCATGTAGCTCCACTGTATTCTTCACAATTGTCATTCCAATTCCCGAGCCCTTCTTACCACTTCTTGCCCGATTCTTCTTGAAAAATGGATTAGCTATATTCCTTACATCTTCCTCACATAGATCCTTCGCTGGATTTGAAAAGATTATCTTATTCTTCTCAATTTCAACCTGTAAAATACTCCCCTGATCTGCATATTTAGCTGCATTATCAAAGATGTTTCGAAATGCTTCGCTAATCCAGAATTCGTCTGCAAGGATTAACTTATCATCACCGATTATCTGAACATCAATATCTCGTTCCTCGCGAATAGCCTTACTACTATCCACAAGTCCTTCAAGCAATTCTCTTATGCTGAGCTCCTTTTTTTCAAGAACTCCATTTCCAGATTCTAACGAAGAAAGTGTAAGCGTCTGGTTAATAAGTGCTGTCATATAATCCACATTTGTCATAATATTTCCAGCATACCTTTCGCCCTTCGCTATCTCACTCTCTTCATCAGACTTCATAACATCCACTAGATTCTCCGCATTTCCTCTAAGAACCATAAGCGGGGTCTTAAGATCATGCGCCATCACGTTTGTGAGTTCGCGCCTATAGGTATCCATCTCATAAACATTTTTCCATTTCAGATATGTCGTTATGGAAAGGAGAAGAGTAACTAAGAATTGACTACTATAAAGAACTATTGCATCTCTTCTTAATATCTTAAAGTTGGTAAGTTCTTCTTTGTCAGGATATATGCTGAGTCCATCTTCAGCATAATGTTTAAGATAACTAAACTGCTCAACTATATCTAGTTCGCATTTATATACATGATTATCTTCTATTAGATTAAAATCATATGGCCTATGCCTTTCTAAAGTAGATAGTTTTAGCGGTTGAAAAAGGTTCGTTGTAAGGGCCGGAATACTATCCACACCTTTTGGTAAAGAAGTATAATATACAGAAAGATTTTCCTCAGAATTATAGTCTGAGTATGTATAGCCCTGCTTTTCCATTTCCTCTTTCGAAGGAAGATCCATCGTTATATATTCGCTATAACTATCGCTAAACTCACCTCCATAACCATTAACATCGTTACCATTTATTACATATGTGACCTTTATCTTATCTGCCACAAATGTATAATCGTCCTTCAAATATACTCCGTCTACAGAAAAGAGAACATCTATCCGATTATAAGACCGATCTATATCATTAGATATCTCTTCAATAGCTTCTGAAACCTTCTCATCCTGACACTTATAGATTACTCCATAGCCAAATGGTCTATTTGACATATCAACACCCAATAGCAGAGTATTAGGCTCATCGCTTGTTGTATATATGCCTTTATCAAAATGGTCTTCATCATATATAGTAGCATTTATATATGATTTTTGATAATTCATAAGCCCGACAACCGAACATTTTGCCAGAATGCCATTTCTATAAAGCAGTTTCTTATCTTTATCAGAAAGTGACTTATACGATTCATTTCTATTTGGAAGCGTATTATATATATATTTATAATATTCTTCAAACGCTATTTTATAAGATCTTTCTGTAACTGATACATAAGTACCATCTGGATAAGAATTTACGACGTCAAACTCTTCCAATTTGTTAAGCAACCAGTCTTCATACACATATCTCCTAGCATAAACTAGGACGCCTAAAATCACGGTCGCAGCTACAAAAGAATCAAATAGTCTGGCGAGAAAGATTTTCCAAAAGCTAGGTTTTCGAATAACTTTTTTATATGATTTATTCTTTATAAATTTTTTATTAGTTAATGATATAGACTTCCTCATTAATCACTCCTGAGTCAACTAGCTTTTTCACCCAGTCATCCTCTATATGTTTTCCTAGCACATCTAGCGAAGGAAGAACATCAAACTCATCATTCAGAACATTTGTGCTTTCAACTTGAACCCTTTTTCCATCTACATCAAAACTAGCTCCAAACGGATAAGTAAAATCAATATTAGAAAGTGTAACTCCACCAAATGTCATCTTGTGGTCAAAATGAGTATCATCGTCTGTTATGCCTGATCCAGTTTTATGCTTATAATAATCATCTGACATCACCATACCAGAGAAAATAGTTGAGAATAATCTATGAGAAGTTGTATCAAATGATACTTCAAGCTCATTCTGTGTGACTGGCACTTCATTTATATATTCAGCAAGTGTCTTTCCATCTAATAAGATAACACCATTATCATTTTTTGCACTCTTCTCAGTTCCGTCAATCTTGACCTTAACTTCCGCTCCATTATCAAACAGTCTTATAAGCAAGTTTTGTAACTGATTAGCAGCACTATCTTTTTTATCTAGTGATACATTCAGCTTTAATTCTGAGGTTTTAGTGTTTGACTCCAAACGAGTGAAATTAATCAAATATCCTTGATCATCAAATGAATATATATGCTGGTCAATTTTCACATTTTGATTTTTTTCGTAGAATCCTGATGAATCCATATAATACCAGCCTTTATCATCCTTATACCACTGAGCTCTTGGTTCATATGTCCAGTACCCATCTTCTCCTATCCAATATCCATCAATCCACTCAGCACCTGCATAACCATTCTGGACAAACTCATAATACCAGCCCTTTTTATCCTTCTTCCATCCATGTTCGACAAGATATCCAGAATTATCAAATTCGTACATTTTACCATCTATTGAAAAGAGACAATTTTTAGCATACCAGCCACTATCATCACCATACCACCACCCGGTTGAATCTTGTCTCCAAGATGCTTGATACTTATAGGACAGTATCCCCTTTTCATCGAGATACCAGCCATCTATATACTGATTTTTTGCATACCATCCATCATCATCCTTATACTTCCAGCCATCCGCAGTTTCTACCCAGTTACCTGCTGCATTTGTTGTAAATGAACCAGTCATAACTAAAGACGCTGCTAAAATCAAACCTAATACACCTTTTTTCTTATTTAGAATCTTCTTTAGAATTTGCATTTGAATCCTCCATTTTTAGTCCTGAAGCTGATAGCCTCTTTTAAATACTGTCTTGATATTCTTCCCCTCAAAGCCAAGAAGTTTTCTCAGGTTTTTAACTCTGTTGTCCACCACTCTTTCGCTCCCCTCATAATCATATCCCCATACCTTTACGAGAATAGTCTCTCGAGAAACATTTGAATTCTTGTATTCCATAAGGAGTCGAAGTATCATTAGCTCTTTTTGTGGAAGGTTGATCTTTTCTTCTTTCACGAATACATCAAGAGTAACCGGATTTAGTCTTATATGACCACATTCCATAAATTGGTCTCTCATAAGTCCTTTGGATCTCTTGAGAAGAGCCATACTCTTTGCATATAGCAGTTCGATGGAATATGGTTTCTGAACATAATCATCACAGCCCAAGCTGTATCCACGAAGTACATCATCCTGTTGACCGCGCGCTGTCAAAAATATGATTGGAATATCACTGTTAGCTCTGATATCTGAGCAAACTGTATATCCGTCCAGTCCTGGCATCATTACGTCTAACAGTACCAGGTCATACTGTCCTTCATACAGCATAGCTTCTCCAATACGTCCATCAGAAGCTATCGTCACTTCAGACTCTTTTCTCCTCTCAAAGTAATCTTTAACCACTTCAGCGATGTCCCTATCATCTTCTATAAGGATTATTTTATACATTTAAATGTCCTTCCTTTTACTAGTTCATATTACAATCTAGATGTATCATTCTTGTATCATTTTCGCTTGATCACTCGATAAGCTTTTATGTATTTTTCGTGTTTTTATGTCCTTTTTCTTATATATATGCTATACTATCCCATAATTTAGGTAACGGTAGTTAGGAGAATTATAATATGAATCAAAACAAAAGAACAGCTAAACTTTTAATTATTTCATTTATTTTTCTTATATGGTTTTTCTCATCGATTGGACTCAGCATATATAATGTGAAAGCAGGAAACACTTGGATTTTCCTTATAACGCTGGGACAATTCTTTATCGTCATGGGATCCTTCGCTATCATAGCTATGGTATCCGAAAAGCAAAATGGATGGTGGCTTGGTGCCTTATTTGTATTTGTTGGAAGTGGCTGCGTTACATTTGGCCTGATGAATAGATTTGGATCCGATGATATATACAGTAAGATGGTAAATGTTATCCCTCTAGTTTTGGGAGTTACTATGACTATAGTCAGTCTCGTAATGCTTATACATGATGCTACTTCCAGAAAGAAGCTTAGAGATATCTGTACATACGAAATTACTGCTAAATGCATCGGTCACAGAGTTCGTGGCGCAGGACATAGAGTAGCAATATGCCCTATATACGAAGCTGTTTTTAATGGCGATAGATTAATTCTTAATAAGAATATCTACGCTAAGGGGCTGGGAAATCCAGAGAAAGAAGAGACAAGGCAGCTTCGAATCTGCCTAGATGATATAAAGAAAAATGATCCGAACTCTTCCACAACAGAAGATATTCAGATCAGTCGTTATATAGATGAGAAAACCGACAAGGCGGTCGCTGCATTTACGAATATTATGCTTAGTTCCTTCTTTGCAGCCGGAATTATACTATCTATTGCCGCCTACCTCTTCATCCCAATCTTCTAAAAAATGAGTCACTTTCCACGTCCGACGTAACTGCTGACTCAAAAATGAGTCACTTTCTACGTCGGACGTAAAAAGTGACTCATTTTGTTTTGGATTACTCTACACGAAGTCTATCAACTACACTTCTTTTACAAATCTTGTTGTAAGCGATTACTGGTATAGCAACTACCATCACACAGATAAATGGAATGCACACACCAAGTGGAACAAGTGTGAAGTTCCAGACAAACATAGGTAACTCTGCTGTCAACATTTTTATAAGTGTAAAACTGAGCAGGACTGAACAGCTTGTTGAACAGATAATCGTCCAGAAGAAATAAACCATTGCTTCCTTCATCAGCTTCAGCTTCTGCTGCTTTCCTGTCATTCCAACTGCTTCAAGCATTGCAAGTTCTCTGCTTCTGACAATTATTGATGTGATCATAGTATTGGCAAAGTTCATGAGACCGATAAGTCCAAGGATACCGGCAACTACTACACCAACAATCTTTATCATGCTTCCGAAAGAAGCATACTCTTCTTCAACGCTTTCTTTGGAATCATAAGTCATATTGCTGTTTACTTCATTTGTATAGTTTTCAAGCCACTCGTTTACAGAAGCTTCCTTAGAATCCTCTACATCCATAAGCACTCGCATAGCTCCCCAGTCAGAACCATTAAGTGCCAAGAACTCATCTTCCGGAAGAACATAGTTACAATCACAAAGCCCAAAGGCTCTAAGTCCCAGTGCAAGTGGAATCTCTACTATACCATAGACTTCGTATTCCTTTACCGGAGCATTTTCATAGCTCATATACTCATACTCTTTTCCATTCTCATCAGTGTCTGTCAGAGTCTCCATATACTTGGGATCATAACTTCTTATTTGAACCTTGTCTCCCGGCTTAAGGAAATCAAGCTCATCAGTGTCTGTCATAAATCTGGTTATAAGAACATAGTTTCCATTATTAAATGTATCCCAGTCGATACTATCTTTCCCATCTATTGTTTCCAGAACCTTCAGCTTTTCAAAAGCAAGCTTTCCAACTCCATAAGTCTTTCCATCTATAGTTTTGGATTCTCTCATATACTCGTTTGAAGTTTCTATATCTGCTTCTGAATAATGGTGGCTTACATATTTCTCCTTCAGTAAATCTGAGTTAAGAAAATTTTCTTCTATCTTAGCCCAGCTTTCATCATTAAACTCCTGATTTCTATCGTTTATATATACCGCTCCAACTTCTTCTACTCCATCAAGACCTTTTAGATTCTCAAGAAGTGTCGAATCAATCGCCTCAGTTTCCTTATATGAAGCACCTGGATCATCCACTGTAACATCCTGTACACTGAAATCGGAAATGATGAGATTCTCAACATAACCATCCATACTGAAACCACTTACAAATCCGTATACTGAATTAAGTACAACAAGTGCAAGAGAAAGTGACAAGATTACTGTAACCAGCTTCTTTTTAGGTTTTCCATTCTTACCTGTTTCTTCTGTATATTTTACTGTCTCAACTGGTGAAACCTTTGAGGCCTTACGGCAAGGCTTCATAGCACTTATAACTACTGTGATATAGGAAAATGCAGCTGCTCCTAGAAGCATCCAGACATTCATATGAAGTTCACCTTTTCCAACATTAACTGTATCAAACTGTCCGGAAATGGTTGGAAGAAGAACTACTGCAACCATAACTCCAAGAGCTGTTCCAACAGGTATACCGATGAGGGAAATGATATTTGCTCTCTTCATTACTATCTTTTTAAGCTGCTTCTCTGTTGTTCCGATTGTCTTAAGAAGACCGAACTCCTGAATATCTGAAATAATATTTATATCAAATATATTAAATATGATCAGATAACCTGCGAACATAAATACTGCACCAAGTACTAGACATATGATAATCATAGATGGGTCAAGGCTACTTGCTGCATAAGCCCAGTTAACACCGTAATCAACATCTTCTCTAATTCCAGTTCTGGCTATAAGATCCTGAACCTTACCTTCAATATTGATACTGTTACTGAAATTAAAATCTACTGAATATCTGCCAACATAATCATATGTATCTGATTCCGGAAGGGGTACAGTCTTGGCCGGTGCATACTTTTCCTGAAAACTCTTTGAGAAGTATGTCAACTGTGCCGGACTTATAGGATCTCCCTCATAGATTCCGCACACTGTAAAATCTTTCTCTATTACTTCATCTTCTAATTCTATATCCAGAGTAACCTTACTTCCCACTTCACATGGGACACTTAAGGCCTCAAGTGTGACATTACTCAGAACAACCTCATCCTCAGCTTCAGGCATTCTGCCTTTTGTAGGTGCGCTGAATCCATTCTTCGCATTTTCAAGTTCAGCAAAGTAACACTCTGAATGAATCTTCTTCAGCTCCTCATTTGCGAGGCTACCTACCATGATTCTATAAGATACTGATTTTAACTTCGGGTCATCCTTTATCTGATTATACTCAGCCTCTGTAAGATACTTAAAACCACCATGGCAGCTTCCACCGGCCTGTCTCATAGAACTTTCCTGCATCTCATTTATCATGCTTCCGCCTACTGAGAAAAGTGATGAGAACAGAAGACTTGTAAGTATTACTGCCATAATAAGTATTACATACTTACTAAGCTTTGCCTTGATTCCACTTGTTGCTAAATTGTTGATTACCTTTTTATTATTTACGTTCTTCATGATCTGTTCCTTTATTCAAGTAGTTTTACTAATTTTTCCTGTAATAATTACCTAATTTACCTGTCTTGCTTTTTTCTTAAGCAAATATATGTCCGTCTTCGATACGAATAGTTCTGTCAGCCATCTGAGCTATCTCATCATTATGTGTGATCATTACCATGGTCTGATTGAACTTCTTTCCTGTAGTCTTAAGAAGTCCCAGAACATCCTGACTTGTCTTGCTATCCAGATTACCGGTTGGCTCATCAGCCAGGATAATTGCAGGTTTTGAAGCAAGCGCTCTTGCTATCGCAACTCTCTGCTGCTGTCCACCGGATAGCTTCGAAGGAAGCACATTCAACTTCTTAGATATTCCAAGGGTTTCTATAACCTCATCTACAAACTCTTTATCAACTTTCTTACCGTCAAGCTGCAATGGTAAAATGATATTGTCATATACAGATATCGAAGGAACCAGGTTGAAGCTCTGGAAGATAAATCCAATCTTTCTTCTTCTGAAGATGCAGAGCTGATCGCCTTTCATTCCTGATATATCTTTATCATCTATAATGACTTTACCTGATGTAGGATTATCAAGTCCTCCTAACATGTGGAGCAGTGTTGACTTTCCGCTACCGCTCGTTCCGATGATACTTAGGAACTCTCCTCTCTCTACCTTAAGTGATACTCCGTCAAGCGCCTTAACAAGTGTATCGCCATCTCCATAATGCTTTGTAAGATTTTCTGCAACTAATATACTCATGTTGTCTCATTCCTCCGTGTATTTTTTAATGTGTTTTTGTTGTTTTCTTAACTCTGAATATAGATTATCACAAGACTCTTACCAGATTATTTCTGAATTCTTTCATCTTTGAAAGATTTATATAAAAAAGACTGATGCTCTCGCACCAGCCTTAATGCCTTTGCTTAACGTCTCGCCTTAACGTCTTAGATATACTATTATCTCTCCGCCCTCTCTCTTAGTAGTAGGAATAACTTTTATATATCCATCTTCCTTAGAAATGATCTCTCTAGTAAGATACAGTCCGATACCTACGCCTTCCTCCTGCTGGACGTCGCCTCCTCTATAAAATCTTCCGAAGATCTTCGCAGCCTCATCCTCGCTGATTCCTGGTCCATTATCCACTATATGAATAGCTTGATATACTTCATACTGCTCCGTGAAGACTTCAATATGACCGCCCTCTGGGCTATACTTCACTGCGTTATCCAAGATATTGATAAGCGCTTCATTTGTCCACTTTAGATCAAATGATGCTACAAGAGAATCATCCTTCTTATGACTAATCGTGATTTGCTTCGTCTTCGCCTTTGACTCTACCGCCGAGATAGAAGTCTCGATTAACTTATCGACCTTCTCATTTTTAGAAACAACTGTGAGGGTTCCATTCTCGAGTCGTGACAGCTTCGTGAGTGAATCGATAAGAAACTCCAGTCTAGTATTCTGCTTATCTATCATATCCACATAGCTCTTAATTCTATCCATGGACGATGCCTCACCTTGGGACACCTCTTCCTTAAGGAGCTCAGTATACATTTTGATATTCGTCATAGGAGTCTTGGTCTGATGCGATATATCAGAGATGAACTCCTCTAGACGATGTCTTTCTTGTTCTAGATTCTGATTTGATAATACAGAACTACCCAGAAAGGCTTTCCATTTGGATTCCAGACGCGAGAGCTTTGTCTCGTTATAATCGGACTCCACGAAGTTTCCATCTAGCGCACTATCTAGCATCTCCTCTAATCTAGTTATGGTTTTATTTTCAAACATAATATCTCCATATACTAATGCTTAATCCCTAGTCAAATCTATATCCCTGTCCATACACAGTAGATATATGCTTCGTCTCACCCTTAGTATCAATCTTACTTCTGAGACGATTAATAGTAACAGAGAGAGCATTTTCGTCAACGAACTCCCCATCGTTACCCCAGAGTCTATCCATCAGTGCGTCTCTTGTGAGAACCTGTCCACGATTATCCAGAAAGACCTTAAGGAGTCTCTGTTCATTTACGCTAAGAGCAATCTCTTCTCCTGCCTTCTTGAAGATAAGCTTCTCAAAGTCAAATGTCATATCATCCAGTTCATATATAGACGCTTCCTTCGCAGCTCCATCGGCTGCCCCTATCATCTGACTTCTTCTTACAAGCGATGCAACTCTTGCTCTAAGAACAGCAAGACTGAAAGGCTTTGTCAAGAAGTCATCCGCTCCAAGAGTTAGTCCGGTTACTTCATCCATTTCCAGATCATTTGCCGTAAGTATCAGAACTGGAACATTACTTCTCTCGCGAACAAACTTCAGATAATCATATCCGCTTCCATCTGGAAGATTAAGATCCATAATTATAAGACTGAGTTTATCACCATAATTCAGAAAGCCAGTCTTCGCATCCTGAATCATATATTCCTTATGAAATGTATTTCCGTCGCTAAGTGTGATAGCAACACCATCGCTAAGCGAATGGTCATCTTCTAGTATCTGTATATCCATTTTCCCTCACTAATCCTTCTGCTTATCGATTCCAGGATAAACATCCCTTGACCCTTAATTTTTGTGGATTAAAAAATCCACTTCCAAACTATATCACATGAGTACCTTAATGTGATACTATTTTTTCAAAAATGAAAAATGTGAAAACAGCTACGGTTTT
>CACWGK010000068.1 GCA_902760415.1 uncultured Lachnospiraceae bacterium | reverse complement strand
GAACTTACTACAAATAACTGATCTGATATATCTCTCTGCTCTAACTCCTTCTTAGCTGCCTCTGCTTTTTCCACGTCTTCGAAGACACCAAATACAGTCGGACCACTGCCACTCATCATAGCATTTAACGCTCCAAAATCTAGCATTATCTTTTCTATATCACCTATTATAGGATGTTTCTCAGCAGTAACATATTCCAGTACATTTAAGAACTTATCTGTAACACCTTTAAGATTTCCTGCATATAGTGCATCCACCTGTCCATCCACATCCGGATGTATGATACGCACCTTCTGCCCTGTCTTTGATTCCACCAAGGAATCATATCCGCCATATGCTTCAGCAGTAGAAACTGATATTCGAGGCTTAACAACCAGGAACACACACTCAGGAATATCCGGAAGTCTGGTAAGTTCCTCACCTATACCTTCAGATAACGCTGTTCCTCCCATAATACAGTAAGGAATATCTGCCCCCAGGGTTACTCCCATTTCCATCAGTTCTTTATCCATAAGGCCTAACTCGAATAGCTCATTTATACCGCGAAATGTTGCTGCCGCATCACTGCTTCCGCCTGCCATACCAGCTGCAATCGGAATATTCTTAGTAAGAGTGATCTGCACGCCTGCCTTCTCATTTCTCTTCCATATATATCTATCAAAGAGAAGACGCGCTGCCTTATATATCAGATTATTCTCATCCAGTGGAACCTTTCCCAGCGGAGAATCCCCGTCACTACCTACACTAGGATTATCTAGCAAGACCATTATCTCCGGCTTGTCCAGCTTCTCAAATGTAAGAATATCCGCTATATCAAGAGACTGCATCACCATCCTTACCAGATGATAACCATCCTCTCTTCTTCCAACTATATCCAGACTTAGATTAACCTTTGCATAGGCTTTAACTTCTAACATATCTCTCCCCCACTAACCCACTAGTATAGGCTTCTGATTCGATCTATATGTGATTTCATTTCCTCGACTACATCAGTCGGCTCCAGTATCTCTACATCATCCCCCAGAGCCACAAGCCATCCTAGGAAATGAGGACTAACAGCCACATCAACATTTACAGTAAAATGATTCTCATCCAGAGGTCTCATCCGTTCTTCGAGACCGAAATGGTCGACGATTACATTTGACAAATGATTCTTGCACTTCAGCTTTACACGCTTCACTTCACCATTAAACATGTTGAAACGTTTTTCCGTATAGACTGCCTTATCCTGTTCTTTAAAAAGAGAGGCGCCTGCCCTCTTCTCATCCAGTTCGGATATGTCCTTCATTTTATCTACACGATAATGACGAAGCTGGTTGCGGTCTTCATCATAAGCTACCAGATAATAATTCTCATTGTCCCATGTGAGCGCCCACGGACTAACTACATAATAATCGCCATTATGTCCCAATTCCTGCTCGCCCCGAACGTTCCACCGGAAGTAATGAAATCTTATCTTGTGATTGTTATTTAATGCACTATGAATGGAATCTATACCATAATAGATACTTTCATTCATATTCTTGATACGTCCAGCCACATATACCTCGCGGTCAAGAAGCTTTGCATCATGTTCGCTGACAAGAGTCTCCAGCTTTCTTATAAGCTCTCTGGATTTACGCGTGGTTATAAATCTTGAAGACTGGATAGCATCTACGAGAAGCTTTAGCTCCGGAACCTCAAAATCCCTGCTGGCTAGAAAGTAGTAAGTCAGCTTTCCGCGCTGTTCCTTAATGATATCATAGCCAAAATCCACCAGAGCATCGATATCGCTATATATACTTTTTCTCTGTGCATCGATATCATACTTATCCAGATATGCTATGATCTCTGGCATGGTAATCCCGTGATTCTCGTCCGTCTGCTCTATAAAAAGCTTGGCCAGATATAGCATTTTAAGCTTCTGATTCTTCCCGCGCGCCATAATATATCCTAATAATTCTTTAATTCACTCTTATACTCAACAATTATCATATAAGCCCCGTCCTTCAGCTGTTTCAGGACAGTAACCATGTTCTCTTCTTCAAGACTCACACATCCAGAAGTGTACCAATGATCATAGCTCTTGCAATGAAGGAAGATTCCGGCTCCCCTTCCATACACAACTGGATCTATATTAAATCCTATATTTACAGCATATTTATACTGATAATAATCTGTTAAATGCTCACCTATAACATTTGTTTCACTTTCAACCCAGGTATTATAGGTATCCCTTTCAGAGGAAAGATAGGAATTCGGTGTAATACTGCGGTAGGTCATAGAAGTTCCAGGATTTTCAGCCTTTCCAAATGCATACGTAAGCAGGAATGATCCTTTAGGTGTCGTCTTGTCTCCCATCACTCTGCTCTCAGCCTCGCTAAATCCATTCTTGCCATAACCACAGTAATAAGTTGTTCCTGCGGTCCAGCTTCCATCCGACTGTTTCTGCCAAAATGTAAGATCATGTCCAACTACTGTGATAATCTGATCAGTCTTTTTAGCAGTTTCACTTCCTGATACAAGCTCCTCTATGCTTCGAGAATCTTCAAACTCTGAGGTGCATTTTCCTGAAGCATCCACTTCTTTACCATCTATAGTAGTAGAAGTAGCCATAGCGCCAGACTCTGTTAGATAGTACCAGCCATCTCCTGACTCAATCCACTTAGACGCAGCCATGTAACCAGTAGACTCGAAATAGTACCATTTGCCGTCAACCTTAAGCCAGTTGCTAGTTGGATACCAGCTACCCGACTGGAACCACCAGCCCTTGGAGTTATGCTTCCAGCTGCCATTCCATGAACTGTCATACCAACCATCCGAACCCAACCAGTAGCCATCGATATACTCACCCTTTGCATAGGTACCATCGCCGTTATCATACCACCAGCGGCCATTGGAATTAATCCAGCTTCCGGCAGCATTAACATTTATTCCCATAAACAAAGAAAACAGGAACCCTATGCAAATTGCTAGGATTCCTATTCCCTTCACTTTTTCCAATATATACAATATCAATCTAGAAACCATATGACATCCACCTTCTGATAATAACCTTCACATGCACATTACAGATTATATCACAATCAGCGATGAATGTCATACTATCTAGAGGGATAACTAGTTTCTGAATTCGCCCTTATGATAAAGACCCATCATAACCAGATCAACTAAACCGATAACTATGTAGCAGACTCCAGAACCAATGCTAACCTCTGCAATATGAAGTGTACCAACAAGGCACATTGTAAGCGCAAACATAAAAAGCATTGCATAGATAGCTGCGTCAAAAAGCTTCTGTCTTAATCCTGTGTTATTAACTAATACTTCATCCATATCCTTATACCTCGTTATATAATACTTAAACCATACCTTTGCTTACCTAAGTAAGCTCCGTTCAATCAACCTTATGCTCATACTATACACCCTAAATATTAAGAAAACCTTAACTAAGAGTGAATTGTTTATTATTTGTCGTGAATGGTAACTGTTTCGTAGATAACATAGGCAGCACAGGTTTCGTGGAAGCTGGCTTCCTAAGAAACATGAGATGACTATGTTAGCCTTGCGAAGCAAGGTTGCCTACATATACATCGATTAAGTGTCTGCGTAGCAGACAGTAGAGCGCCTTGGCGCGGACTTAATCGATTGTATATGGAGCAAACTACGAAACTGTGAATCCCACCTTCTCTTTCACCTATCTATACAGTGACTTTTCACTCCCCATCTGTTGCCTACTCTTCCAAAATTTATTTTCTTGTATATCCCCCCATTATGTTTTAAGATAGAAATTGATTTTTTATTACAATCACTATATAAAAGGAATAATCCAATGATAGATTACACATTAAAGAACAAGGTCGATGCCACATTTAAAATGATGGACGACATATATAACTCTGACCCACTGCTAACACAGGCAACAGGTATGACCTGCAGAGAAATGTTAAAGTACAATCTACTTCAGTTTGTGGGGTTCCTATTCGAATCAGACGGAACAGATGGAAGACTTGAACTCGACTTCATTCGCGACTATCTTGGAACCATAATGAGTATCGGTCAGTTCCTTAACTTCAAGTATGGAAAATGTATGGACAACAACTTTATCAATACTCCACCAAGAGTACTGCTCTATACAGCAAAGTACGATATGTCAGGTGGCGTAAAAGCTTCTACCGGAAGACCAATATCTAAGGAAGTAGTTGAACTCTTTAAGGATCTCGGAACAGCATTTATAGCAATTAACGATGAAACAGTTACAGAAGTCGCTAACCTGTCAAACTACGGACTTATGCTTGATAATTTCCTAAAGCAGTACGGTCTTTACTTCACAGATGGAATAAGTAATAAAAAGAATTCAAAAAGTAAGAACTATCGAAAAGATACAAAGTCGAACACTCCTAATAAGGCTGGTGTCATAAAGCAAAATGCAGCTGCCGAGGAAGATCTGGAACTTGAACCAGAAGAAACTCTCGAACAGCTAATGGAAGAACTAAATACACTCGTTGGTCTTAAGTCAGTTAAGCAGGATCTTACAAATCTTATAAATCTCGTAAAGATACGAAAGCTCCGTGAGGAAAGAGGTATGAAGCAGCCAGATATCACACTACACCTCGTATTCTCCGGAAATCCAGGAACAGGTAAGACCACAGTTGCAAGACTTCTTGCAAAGATATATAAAGTGCTAGGTGTTGTAAGCGAAGGTCAGCTTGTGGAAGTCGACCGCTCCGGACTCGTTGCCGGATATGTCGGACAGACAGCAACCCAGACAGCAGAGGTCGTAGAAAGTGCCATCGGCGGCATCCTCTTTATAGATGAAGCCTATACACTTATTAAGAGCGGCGATGAGAAGGACTTCGGCCAGGAAGCTGTTGATACACTCCTGAAGCTTATGGAAGATAACAGAGATGATCTAATCGTTATCGTTGCTGGCTACACAGACAAGATGGAAGAGTTTGTAAACTCCAACCCAGGTCTTAAGTCCCGCTTCAACAAGTATATATTCTTTAATGATTACTCTGGTTCTGAGCTCACAGAAATATTCAACAATATGGCTAAGAAGCAAGAGTACGATACAGACAAAGAAGCAGGCGAATTCGTAGAAGACTATCTTACTAAGAAAGCAACTGCTCACGAAGAGAACTTCGCAAATGCAAGAGAAGCCCGTAACTATCTCGAAAGATGTATCGAGCGTCAGGCAACACGTATAGTAGAGATTGAGAATATCAGCGATGATGATCTAAGGACTCTCACACTGCCAGATGTATCCGAATAAAGCCAAGAAGAAAGCAGGTGCATAGCACCTGCTTTCTTCTTATCCTGCAAACATTATACCATCAAATGCATCTTCCAGATTTATACCATTTACAAGATATGGATAATCTGAATGATCAACCACTATTCTCACATAGGTTCCATCCTCAGTCTTACAATCTACGTAAGTCTCTCCATCTGAACGGTACATATAGTAGATTGTTCCCTTAGGAATAGTAGTTTTACCGATTACATTTCCCTCTGCATCTACTTCATCAAACTCAAGATCCATCTTGGAGGTAATATTAAAATCTGTTGGAAGTTCATAATAATCCTGCAGAAGCTTAATCTCTCCATTTTCCCCAACCTGAGCCGGAATAACTCCATCAAAAGTACTGATATACTGCTGTCTAATCTCCAGGTAGAACAGATTTGGATTATAAAAGAGTCCCTTAGTATAGATATAGTAGTCTTCGCCATAATCTGATTCAAAATCCTTAGAAGTAAAGGATCCCGTACAATAATCCAGATCCGTGATTTCTCCATTTGTTATATCCACCATATGGATCACCCTGTAGTCATTTTCTGCCACAGCTTCTATATATAACAGATACTTGTCGCCTCGCTTCACAAAGTATACATCCCCAGCTTCAAGACCATAATAATTTATATTCTGTACGCCTTCACCAACCTGTACATCTACTGATTCAATATACGAATATTCATCCTCTGTATTATATACATATTCTACATTTATCTTTTCCTGCACTCCGTCTCCAGTTATATCTTCACTTATTCCACCGTCTGGAAGTAGAACTGCCCAATCACCATCTGAGGCTCCATATCCTTTATTAAAAAGATCCGGATAATCAGAAAACTTTATACGTATAATCTGAAGTCCTGCCGCATAACTAGCTAAACTATAAGGATTATAATATAGCTCCAGCTGTAAAGGAGTAAGCGTCCAGCAAAGTGTCTTCGGATCATCAAAACTATCTCTCAGGTAATCTTCGCAACCAGGCTCCGCCTCAATAAGATCCGCGTAATCTCTTGAGAAAACTTCTGCTGCTGCATTTCGAAGATCATCCATACTACTGACAACATCCTCTATAGATATCTCTTCACCAGTTTCTGGATTGTAGTTGAATCCATTTAAACCATAATATCCGTGAGCTCCGCCATAATAGTTGGAGAAACTATCCAGGATACTAAGAACCTTTCCGTCAACCCTCTGAATATAAGCCTTCGATTCATCAGTATAATATGTAAAGTACTCACTAGCCGCCTTCTGCTCCTTAGCATCAGCTATAAGATCCGACTCGTTCATATCCTCGCCAAGACTGCTAGCCTTACTGGTGTAATCCGCCAGCGCTTTCTTTATTCCCGGGAAATGATCCTCAGTACCAGCCTGAAGCTTTAATTCATCGTAAGTATTCTCATATAGAAGACTTCCATCATCATCCTTTTCATAATAGGATGTCTCAAGACTATAGATAAATGGAATATCTCCCATCTGGTTTTCCGCACTGTCCCCTTTATCCTCCGTTGTAACCTCTTCAGTTGAAATCGCCGTCTCATCGCCTCCATCCCTAGGATAATCAGCATCTCCCTCTGAAGACTTTTCAGTTGCATCATCCAGCTTACCACCAAAAGAACTAGACTTGTCAGTCCTTCTCTTCTTGCTGGATGTATCATTTCTGCTGTCTCCACACCCTGCTAAGCTAAATGTCATAGCTAGCACTAGTATTACTGCAAGAACTCGAAGCTTCGAATGTTTTTCTTTACTAATATTATTCCCCATTTTAATCATCCACAATCACCATCCTTTATGATAAGCGTGAGTATCACCCAATAAAAGAGTAACAAAAAGCCTATCTATTTTCAACAAACATATAAAGCTTATATTCTCTCTAAATGAATAAAAAAATCCTGGTGTAGACAAGGAACCCTAACGGATTCTTTGCCTCACCAGGATGATTAACATATCTAAAGGAGGGGTTTATTTACTCAGCGTTTACCTTATCAAGTGCTGCCTGAGCTGTCTTAGCTGCCTCGTCAAGTGCCTCCTGAGCAGATACACCTTCAAGTTCTACCTTATCAGCTGCAATCTTAAGTGCATCATAGATCTCACCATCTGTTGGGTCAACTGGTCTGATAGATGCATGCTCTGACTGTGAAAGTGGAACAAGGATTTCTGGATGTTCATCTGAGTAAGCCTTGAAATCTTCATCCTCTGTTGTTGACTTTCTAACTGATACATAACCTGTACCAAGTGACCATTTAGCCTGATTCTCAGGATTTGAGAAGAACTTCATAAACTCATATGCGCCCTGCTTCTCATCATCTGTAGACTGATCGATACTAACAAGAAGTCTAGCTTCAGCTGCTGGAAGAGATGTACTGTCATCATCCCATGCTGGCTGCTCAATAGCACCAACAACTGAGAAGTCAAGATCTGCCTGGTCACCACTTGAACCGATGTAACCACCAGCAGTACCATCTACAGCATCATCCATTGTATCATACCAGTACTCCCAGCCCTGTCCGCCAGAATGTACAGTCATTGTCTCATCATCATGAATCCAAGTACGAACTGTCTCCCATACATCAACCCACTCCTCTGAGTTAATAAGAACAGTCTTACCATCATCACTAAGAATCTTACCACCATTTGAAAGCGCCATATCTATAAGGTTATCTTCACCCCACATTGGCTCCCAACCATATGTAGCGATGTCCTCATCCTTGATTTTCTGAGCAATCTCACCAAGCTGCTTCCAAGTCTTGATATCATCAGCATTTACGCCTGCCTTCTCAAATACTTCTCTATTATAGTAAAGAACCTGAGTTGTACCATAAGCAGGTATAGCATATATCTTATCACCATCAACACCCTGGTTGAAGTAAACATCAAGATAATCATCTCTGTCAAAGCTTTCATCAGCATCTGTTAATGAGCTAAGGTCTGTTAAAAGATCCTTATCAGCAAGACTCTTTGCAGCCTCAACCTCGAGAAATGCAATATCAGGCGCTACATTTCCAGCGATACCAGCCTGAAGCTTCTGATATGTCTCATCATAATCGCCCTGAGTAACTGTTGTTACAAAGTAATCTTCCTGTGAATTATTGAAATCATCAACGATTTCCTGAACAACTCCTACAGCTGTCTTACCACCTGCGAACCAAAACTCAACCTCAGTTCTACCCTCTGCAGATGCAGCTACTGTATCTGTATCTTTAACTTCACTTGAGAGCTCAGCATCTGATGCTGAACCATCAGCTGTTGTTGTCTCAGCAACCTGAGTCTCAGATGTATCAGCATTTCCCTCATCGCTTGATGTGCTGACACCACAACCTGTAAGTGCGCCCATCAGCATAGCTGCACTAAATGCACCAGCAGCTATTCTCTTAACTACATTCTTGTTAAACTTTCTCATAATTTTTCTCCTTTTTATTCCTTAACTCCGCTATCACCCGAGAGACCAGATATAAACCATCTCTGTGTAAAAGCGAAAAGTATCAGCAGTGGTATTACTATGACCGTGCTACCTGCCATTACCTTAGCCCAGTTTGTACCGAATGCTCCATCATCTATGAAGAAGCTTCGAAGTCCCTGAGCAACCAGGTACTGGTTCTTGTCCTTTGTTATAAGGGACGGCCACATATAATTGTTATATAGTGAGATAAAACTCATTAAGCCAAATGTCACGAAACTTGATCTCGTAACCGGCATTACTATCTTCCATAATATGTTCCAATCATTTGCCCCATCTAGCTTTGCAGCCTCGATTAGCTCATCTGGAACTTGTAGAAATGCAGTTCTCAGCAGAAATATTCCAAAGATGCTTACACACTGTGAGATAATCAGTCCCGCTCTTGTATTCAGCATTCCCATCTTAGCAAGTGTTACATAGGCTGGAATATAAGTTGCACAAGATGGAAGCATGTAAGTTGCCATCACAATTCCGAACAGAAGATTCCGACCTTTGAACTTTATAAAGCTAAATGCATATGCCAGCATCGCACCTGTAACAATCTGAATTAATGTAGCAACTATCGCAACAACAAGACTGTTAACAATGTACTTCATCAGTGGCGAATCCTTCACAACTTCGATAACATTTTCCAAATGAATAATATCAGGAAGTATCATCGTAGGATCCATCGCCTCTTTACTAGTTTTTACACTTCCCAAAACCATCCAAATCATAGGAAATATCATCGCAAAGCTGATGATTGAGAGGGTTATATGTTTTATACTTGCTTTTAATACCTTCTTCATTAATAATTCACCCACTTCTTAGATAATCTGAACTGTGTATATGAAAGTGCGACTGTTATCACTACGATGATTATAGCTACTGCCGAAGCTTGTCCCATTTTAAACTGTTCAAATCCAAGCTGATAGAAAAGGTATGTAAGCGTTCTTGTGCTTCCAGCAGGTCCGCCCTGTGTGAGTATCTGTATCTGGTCGTAAGCCTTAAGTGCATCAACCATTGTTATGATGCATAAGAAAAATGTTGTTGGTGATACTCCAGGTAGTGTTATATATATAAGTTTCTTCCAGAAGCCTGCACCATCAAGAGATGCAGCTTCGTATCTATCTCTCGGGATCTTATCAATAGCTGTAAGATAAAAGATTGCGCTATATCCAACTGCCTTCCATACTGTGACAATAATTACAGACATAAGAGCTGTCTCACTACTGCTAAGCCACTGCAGCTTTGGAAGACCTAGATTTACGAGAATCTCATTTGCAAGTCCACCCTTTGGTTCAAATATCCAGCTCCATACGATGGAGATTGCAACCGTTGGTGTAACCCAAGGTGAGAAAACTAAGAATCTATATATTGCCTTGCCCTTTATCTCATTTCCAAGAAGAAGTGCAACCGAAAGGCCAAGGATGATTATTGGAATAATAGTTCCGATTGCAAAAAGAAATGTTGTCTTAAATGCTGACCAAAAGCTTGAGTTAGTTAAAACAGCTGTATAATTCTCTACTCCAACATAGTTATACTCTGGAGTCATATAATCCCAATCTGTAAAACTCAGCCAGCCACTCCTCAGGATAGGATATATCCAGAACAGAGTCATAGGAATCATAGCAGGGAGTGTAAAGAAGAGAACCTTTACAATCTTCCATATTTTATTTTTAATCGATAATTTGTTCATGGTATATCATTTCTTTTTTGTTCACGACTTTTATTTATGTCTCAGATGGTGAACATATTACTCCAGAAAGTCCCTCTTGTCAACCCTTTTTCGAATATTTTCTGTATTTTATTTATTAATTTTTTATCGTTTTTCTTCTATAACTATGTAAAACTATGCAAATCCCGTATTTATGCAAAAATGAGAATACTTAAATATCCATTTATGCACCAAAAAAAGAACCTGCAAACTCGCAGGTTCTTAATCCATTTTGACTTATTATAATCCTCTATTTTTAAGGTCAGCAACAAGCTGAACATAAAACTCTCGAATATCAAATCCAACAATATTCTCACGGCTGAGATCAATCATATCCGCATGAGATATACCACGCTTCTTCTTATTTTCAAGAAATGTATAACGCTCGCCCCAGTGAAATGACGGCTCTCCAACAAGACCATCATTTGGACCATCAAACTTATTAACAAAGCTATAACTCATATTAAGTGGAAATGCACCGCTTGTAGCTTTCTTCATCCAAGAACCTATACTCTGTGTATATACGCCCGCCGCATGAAAATCAAACTTATCCGTATATTCAGAAATCTGTCTGCATCTACTAGCAGTAAGATCCGTTACTGCATCTATAAAGCTTGGCGTAGTATCACCCAGCTTCTTAAATGTCCCATTATAGGCAGCGGCAACCTTATCTCTAAGTCCCGCAGGAGCCTTAGTAAGCAGATAATCAGCAAACTCGCAACCCTGATGAGGAGTATTTACGGTAGTTATAGAGGCAACATATGGTGAAACCCCAAGAGCTGATACAGCCCACTTAGTATCAAGTCCACCCTTTGAATGAGCTATAATATTGAGCTTCTCGCAACCAGTCTCCTCAACTATCTCCTTAATCCTGGCAGCAAGTTCAGCAGCACTATTCTCAACCGATAGAGCTGACTGATGGTTTCCGTAATAGATAGTAGCTCCATTCTTCTCAAGCTCTCCCGGAACTCTTCCCCAGTAATTAAGATGCTTCATATCTCTGAAGAAGACCCCATGCACCATAAGTATCGGATACTTAGTTTTACAAATCTGCTGCGAAGATCTCTGCTCATCCAGCTTCATTTTCGCACGTTCAAATCTAGCTTCACGTCCAGTTATATTAATAATCATAACCAATACAACCAAATGAACTATCGGGATCATACCACAGAGAAGCCCAAGAATTCTCATTCTGACTCCCAGCTGGACTGACGTGATATAAACCATAATGATACCAGCCCAAAAGACAACAAGCTCTAGCAAAAAGATCATAATAAGTGGAGCCCAAAGGCTTGCAAATGAATCTTTTACGCCATCGTGTATAAGTCTCGATATAAACCATATGCCAAGCAATACAACAGATACAAGGAAGATAGTCAGGAAAAGATTACCCATCCATAACATCGTAATTCTTGCAACTGTTAAAGGTTTCTCAGTTCGTCTATCATTCATTGTTATACTTCCTATTCTTAGGTTATCTAAAAACAACAAAACTATATTAGTATAATTCAGAGTAACAAGCAAGCTAAACAAAAAAAGCTACAAATGCACTGAAGTAGTACTTTTGTAGCTAGAAATATCGCTAGTGGACGCTCGGGGACTCGAACCCAGGACCGTCCGGTTATGAGCCGGATGCTCTAACCAACTGAGCTAAGCGTCCTCAAGAGTGACCCGGACGGGAATTGAACCCGTGTTACCGCCGTGAAAGGGCGATGTCTTAACCTCTTGACCACCGGGCCAAAGTTAAATATATAAGAAAACTCCCCGAGTTGGGCTCGAACCAACAACCCCTCGGTTAACAGCCGAGTGCTCTACCATTGAGCTATCGAGGAATATTGAAAGTTGTACTTTCAAAACTTCATACAGTTATACTTTTATCAAGACCTTACGTATCTTCCTAAATCTAGGAAAAGCTCACGACCTATTAGTACTCCTCAGCTTAACATGTTACCATGCTTACACCCAGA
>CACWGK010000067.1 GCA_902760415.1 uncultured Lachnospiraceae bacterium | reverse complement strand
ATAGGAATCGTATCCACAACAACATGGTTGATAGGTGGGCTTTGTGGAGCTATAGGAACTGGTTTTACGGTGGGAATAGCTCACAGGATTGGAGCCGGTGAAGAGGAGCAGGCAAGAAAATGTGTCAAAACTGGACTTATAACAGTGCTTTGCTTCGCCTCTACATTAATGTTAGTTGGAATTCTAATACATAGAGCCCTTCCTGGCTGGCTGGGGGGTTCTGATGACGTCCTGAATGATGCATCACATTATTTTCTGGTTTATTCCCTTATGCTTCCCGTAATGCAGATTAATTATATGGGAGCAGGAATGCTAGAATGTAGTGGTAATATGAAGGTACCTAGTGTACTGAATATTTTAATGTGCCTTTTAGATGTTATATTTAATGCATTTTTTATATTCCCAACTAGAATAGTTGAAGTATTAGGGGAAAGTATTACACTTCCCGGAGCAGGACTTGGAGTTCTTGGTGCGGCCATAGGTACATTATGTTCTGAAATAGTGGGGGCAGTATGTATACTTCTTGCTATCCTGAAGTTTTCAGATAAGCTACATCTTAGGAAAAATGAGAGAGGTGGAATGAGCCGCGAGCAGTGGTGGGAAAGTATAAAAATGTCGCTTCCGGTTATGCTGAGTTCGGCTATAATGGGTTCGGCTTATGTAGTATCCACGAGAATTATCTCCCCTTTGGGAAATGTTGCCATAACAGCAAATTCATTTTCCATAACAGCAGAAAGTCTATGCTATATGCCAGGTTATGGCATATCTCATGCGGCAACTACTCTTGTTGGTCAGGCTAAGGGGGCTGAAAGAAGGTTTCTCAGCCGTAAGTTTGGATATTTGTCAATTGTAATTGGTATGATAGTTATGACAGGGGCGGGGGTGCTTTTGTATATATTTGCTCCTGAGATGATAGCCATAATGTCACCGAACGAAGGAGTTAGAAATCTCGGCACAACTATCCTTCGAATAGAAGCATTTGCTGAACCTATGTTTGGCGCTTCGATAGTTGCAGAGGGGGTATTTAGAGGGCTGGGGAAAACAGGTATTCCAAGCGTGTTAAATCTACTTAGCATGTGGTGTGTAAGACTGCCTTTATCTGCATTAGCAGCAATGCATTTTGGGCTGATTGGAGTTTGGTATGTCATGTGTATAGAGCTATGCTTTAGGGGTACTATATTTATAATAGCCATCTTTCGATATTTCCATTCCACAAGTAAAGAGTAAAAATGCGAAAAGATCAATAAACTCAAAAATAAAAAAATAGCTTTACAAAAATGAGGTGTTAAACCATAATTCATTTTATATAAAGAACAGGAGGATTTATAGATGGAAGGATTAGAGAAAGTTGCAGAGTTTTTAAAAGATGCAGGAACATATTATCTTGCAACAGTTGATGGTGATCAGCCAAGAGTAAGACCATTTGGAACTGCTCATATATTTGAAGGAAAGCTTTATATTCAGACTGGAAAGGTAAAGGATATATCAAAGCAGCTTCATGCAAATCCTAAGGCAGAACTGTGCGTATTTAAGGATGGAGTATGGCTTCGTGTATCAGGAGAACTTGTAGAGGATGAGAGACGTGAGGCTAAGACATCTATGCTGGAAGCTTATCCAGATCTTAGAAATATGTATTCAGAGGATGATGGAAATACAGAAGTATTCTATCTTCAGAATGCAACAGCTACATTTAGCTCATTTACTGCAGCTCCAGAAACATATAACTTTTAGAGGTAGATATGATAGAAGTTAATAAGAAGGAAGTGGAGAGATATCTCGGTTTCCATGGTGTTACGGAAATAGATGAGAGGACGAGTCAGCTGATAGATGAATGTATCCGTGAGATGCAGGCTGAAGTTACTCCTAGATATACATATAAGACATTTCCTCTTGAGTGGAAGTTTAGCTTTAAGCTGGTTCCTACTGAGGATGGCACAGGTACTACAAAAGAAAAAAATGTTACTTGTGAGTTTTCTGGTATTAAGGTGGAGTCAGGCAATCTTCTGAAGAATCTTGATGGATGCGCAGAGATTGTAATGATGGCAGTTACTCTTGGCCCGGCGCCAGATATGCTGGTAAGAAAGGCTGAGGTTCGTGATATGATGAAGGCCTATACTTACCAGGCTGTTGGAGCAGCTATGGCGGAGGCTTGGTGTGACGAGATTAATATCAAGATAGTAGAAGAAGCGAAGGCAAGAGGCCTTCACGCAAGACCAAGATTTTCTCCAGGATACGGAGACTTCCCTCTGGAGGTTCAGAAGGAATTTGAGAAGATTCTTGATATGCCTAAATCAGTTGGCATAACACTTTCAGATAGTCTTCTTATGACACCAACTAAGTCTATTACAGCTGTTATAGGATTATCAGAGATAGATACAGATTGCGAGAGAAGTGGCTGCGAACAGTGCAGTATGGCAGGCAAATGTGCCTACTCCCGTTAATGAGTCACCCCCTTGCTCCGAGATAAAAGCTGACTCATTTTTGAGTCAGCTTTTATCTCGAAGCAAATAAGTGACTCATTTTTATAGAGGAAAAGATATGAAGAAGGATTTAAGAGAAAGATTAGGCAAGGAATGGCTGTTCTGCGATGGTGGAACTGGAACCTTCTTGCAGGAGAGAGGCCTTGAGGGTGGAGTACTTCCTGAGACATGGAATGTGGAACATCCCGACATCATACAGGAACTTTACGAGAGCTATCTTAAGGCAGGCTCGGATATATTTAATACGAATACATTTGGACTTAATGGTTTCAAGTTCCCAGGACGTGTAGAGGAACTTATGACTGCTGCAGTGGAGATAGCGAAGAAGGCTAGAGTGAGTACTGGTAGAGAAGATGCGTACATTGCTATAGATGTTGGTCCTACAGGAAAGCTACTGGAACCAATGGGAGATCTTAGCTTTGATAAGGCGGTAGAAATCTTTGGAGAAGTTATGGCTGCCGGTGAAAAGGCTGGTGGTGATCTTATCCTTATAGAAACTATGAGCGATAGCTATGAGGCAAAGGCAGCAGTTCTTGCGGCTAAGGAGCGCACATCTCTTCCGGTTATAGTTACAACAGTCTATGATCAGAAGGGAAAGATGCTTACAGGTGGAAATGTCGACTCTACTGTTGCTATGCTAGAAGGACTTGGAGTTGATGCTCTCGGAATGAATTGTGGTTTGGGACCTGACCTTATGATTCCTATGGTTGAACGTATGGTTGAGGTAGCTTCAGTTCCTATAGTGATAAATCCCAATGCTGGACTTCCTCGTACTGAAGGTGGCAAGACGGTCTTTGATGTTACTCCTGAAGAATTCTCGGATATAATGTGCAAGATAGCTGAGATGGGTGTGCAGGTTCTTGGTGGATGCTGTGGAACAACTCCAGAACATATCCGTCAGACAGTAGAGAAAGTAAAGAAAATGGAGTTTAAGCCAAATACTCCTAAGGACCTTACGGTGATTACTTCATTTTGCCAGGCAGTTATCTGTGATAAGAAGCCGATAATTATCGGAGAAAGAATAAATCCTACTGGAAAGAAGAGATTTCAGCAGGCACTTCGTGATGCGGATATAGATTATATCTTGTCACAGGGCCTTGAACAGGAAGATGCGGGAGCAGACATTTTGGATGTAAATGTTGGACTTCCTGAGATAGATGAACCTAAAATGATGCGTGAAGTTGTAACTAAATTGCAGGGAGTAACAGGTCTTCCACTCCAGCTGGATACAACAGATCCTGAGGCTCTAGAGCAGGGACTTAGATACTATAATGGTAAAGCCATGATCAACTCCGTAAATGGTAAGCAGGAAGTTATAAAGATGGTAATGCCTCTTGTAAAAAAATACGGAGGCGTGCTTGTAGGTCTTGCTCTTGATGAGGGAGGAATTCCTGAGACGGCAGAAGGTCGAATTGCTGTTGCTGAGAAGATATATAAGGCGGCAGATGAGTATGGAATACCAAGAAAAGATATAGTAATAGATGGACTTTGTATGACTATATCATCTGATTCATCCTCAGCGGTTACGACCCTTGAGACACTTCGTAGGATCAGAGATGATTATCATGGTCATACCATACTTGGAGTATCGAATATATCATTTGGTCTTCCTCAGAGACAGGTGATCAATTCCTACTTCCTCACTATGGCTATGCAGATGGGACTTAGCTTTGCGATAATGAATCCAAACAATCAGCAGATGATGGTAGCATATCGTTCCTTCCTTGCACTTTCTGATCTCGATCCGCAGTGCATGGGATTCATTAATGCTTACGCGAATGCTAGTCTTTCTACAGTAACAACGGGCGGACAGGCAGCTCCCGCAGGACAGAGTGGTGCTGCATCAGGCACATCAGGAGCGGATTCATCAGGAAAGGGTTCCTCTCTTGGAAATGCTATAGAACGAGGTATGGTCGGTGTGGCAGAGAACGCTATGAAGGAAGCTATTAAGACTCAGGATCCACTGGATGTGATAAATGTAGAACTTATCCCTGCGCTTGATAAAGTAGGTAAAGGTTTTGAGAAGGGAACAGTCTTTCTTCCTCAGCTGCTTCAAAGTGCTGATGCGGCAAAAGCAGCATTTGAAGTTGTAAAGGCATCTATGGCTGGAAAGCCTCGTGAACTGAAGGGTAAGATTATCATAGCAACAGTAAAGGGTGACATCCACGATATTGGTAAAAATATCGTGAAGGTTATGCTGGAAAACTATGGATATGATGTAATAGATCTGGGGAAGGATGTACCTCCAGAAGCTATTGTGGATAGAGCTATAGAGGATGATGTGAAGCTAATCGGTCTCAGTGCTCTGATGACAACAACAGTCGTAAGCATGGAAGATACTATAAAGCTTCTTCGTGAGAAGAAACCGGATACCAAGGTTGTAGTTGGTGGAGCGGTTATGACTCAGGAATATGCAGACGCTATAGGAGCGGATTGCTACGCTAAAGATGCTATGGCTACTGTGCGTTATGCGGATGAAGTGTTCGCAAAAGAATGATATTGACACATCACGCGTTAAAGTGATAATATCAATTAAACCGTTGATGAGGAGTAAGTAGGTAGAACCTCCTTTATTACAGAGAGCTGCTGGTGGTGAGATAGCAGTATTAAGAGTTTTATCGAATGGACCTCAGAGGGCGACCGGAAATGTATTGATACGATGTATTGATATAGAGTATGGAAGACGGAGCTTGAATCTTCGTTAACAAAGTCAGCATATGAAGTATGCATTAAGAGGATGTGAATCTCACATCAAGCCGGGTGGCACCGCAGGTTAGTTTATCACCTGTCCCAGCATGAAGAGTTGGGGCAGGTTTTTTGTTGCCCTGAAAGCCTCTTAATGGGTTGATGTTTTTATCATAGGATAATAAAAAAAGGAGGACAATTAAATGTCAGAAGAAAAGAAGATTCCGTACAAGATTTATCTAGAAGAAAATGAGATGCCTACAGCATGGTATAACTTAAGAGCAGATATGAAGGTTAAGCCAGCTCCACTGCTTAATCCTGGAACTGGAAAGCCACTTACAGCTGAGGAACTTTCACCTATATTCTGTGATGAGCTGGTTGCTCAGGAACTTGATGATACTACACCATATATTGAAATCCCAGAAGAGATAAGAGATTTCTATAAAATGTATCGTCCATCACCACTTGTAAGAGCATACTGTCTTGAGAAGAAGTTAGGCACACCTGCTAAGATTTACTATAAGTTCGAAGGTAACAATACAAGCGGAAGCCATAAGCTTAACTCAGCTATCGCTCAGGCTTACTATGCTAAGAAGCAGGGACTTAAGGGTGTTACTACTGAGACAGGCGCTGGACAGTGGGGAACAGCTCTTTCTATGGCTTGTTCATACTTTGATCTTGATTGTAAGGTATATATGGTTAAGGTTTCTTACGAGCAGAAGCCTTTCAGACGTGAAGTAATGAGAACATATGGTGCTTCAGTTACACCATCTCCATCAGAGACAACTGAAGTAGGTAAGAAGATTCTTGCAGAGCATCCTGGAACAACAGGAAGTCTTGGATGTGCTATCTCAGAGGCTGTAGAGGTTGCTACAAAGAATGAGGGATATAGATATGTACTTGGAAGCGTACTTAATCAGGTTCTCCTTCATCAGTCAGTAATTGGTCTTGAGACTAAGGCAGCACTTGATAAGTATGGTATCAAGCCAGATATCATCATCGGTTGTGCTGGTGGTGGTTCAAACCTTGGAGGTCTTATCTCTCCATTTATGGGTGAAAAGCTTCGTGGAGAGGCAGATTATAGAATAATTGCTGTAGAGCCTGCATCATGCCCAAGCTTCACAAGAGGTACATTTGCATATGACTTCTGCGACACAGGTATGATCTGCCCACTTGCTAAGATGTATACACTCGGAAGCAGCTTTATTCCATCAGCAAATCATGCTGGAGGACTTAGATTCCACGGAATGAGTTCAACACTTTCACAGCTTTATCATGATGGATATATGGAAGCTAGAAGCGTAGAGCAGACATCAGTCTTTGAAGCTGCTGAGCAGTTCGCTAGAGTTGAAGGAATCCTTCCAGCTCCAGAGAGTTCACACGCTATCAGAGCTGCAATTGATGAGGCTCTTAAGTGTAAGGAAACAGGCGAGGAGAAGACAATTGTCTTCGGTCTTACAGGTACAGGTTACTTCGATATGGTTGCATATGAGAAGTTTAATAATGGAGAAATGTCAGACTACATCCCAACAGATGAGGAGATTGCAGCATCTATCGCAAAGCTTCCACATGTTGAGTAATATAAATTGACACTGCATACTGTAACAGAGTAGAATAGTAACATCAAATCAAGGGAGGTTATTATTTATGGATAAGTATGTTTGCCCATGTGGCTATGTTTATGATCCTGAGGTAGGAGATCCAGATAGTGGTATCGCTCCAGGAACAGCATTTGAGGATATTCCTGATGATTGGGTATGTCCAATATGTGGTCTTAGCAAAGATATGTTTACTAAGATGTAAAAACATACAGGGTTATAGGCTTAGATTCTAAGAGAATTAAAGGCATTGCGCTAGGTTCGCAGTGCCTTTTTAAATTGATAAAATCAGTGAGTTGTAATAAGATATATGTATATTTACACGATTGGGGGTGTAGATTTGGGGTATTCAACAGTAGTAGATAAACTTAAGAAGATAAGCTGCGTGATATCTGTTGAGATAAATGACGATGGAACGTATGGAGATATATGTATTGAAGCAGCTAATGATCTGTATCTAGCTTCAGTAAATGTTAAAAGAGAAGATTTTGTTCCAGGAAGAACATATGACTGCTATATTCCGGCTACTCGTAACTTTGAGGCGCTTTGTTATAGATGCGTTGAGGAAGATCGGATGATTCATTCATACATGAATGTAGAACAGTATCACGCCTGGATGGAAACATATATGTTGCCTCTTCAGTCAGATGAAGAAGGAAAGTCGTATATACTATTTTCATATGATATGAAAGCAAAGGTAGATGCAGAGAAGCTTTCGGATCTTTCTCCGGATATAGCTGTAAAGGTTATTCAAATTGCGGTTAAGCTTAGAGAAACTGATGATTTTCAGCTTGCTATGGATTCTATAATATCCAATATTAGAATTAATTGTGAAGCCAATCGTTGCTGCATACTTCTTACAGACTTTGAAAATGATTCATGCTCTGTACTCTGTGAAAACGTTTCAGAAGCTGAATCAGGGATTCCAAATGTAACATCTTATATAGAAGATGGATTATTTGAAGTAGTAAAGACCTGGGATGAACTTATAGCTGGAAGTAATTGCTACATCATTCATGATGCCGAGGAGCTTAAACTTCTAGAGGCGAAGAATAAGCCATGGTATGATTCACTAATTCTTGCCGGCGTATATAGCCTGGTAATCTATCCACTTAAGGCAAATGGAGAAACTATAGGTTATATCTGGGCAACTAACTTTAATAGTGAGAATACATTAAATATTAAGGCTATACTTGAGATAATGTCATTCATCCTTGCTTCTGAGATATCAAATCATCAGCTCTTTGAGAAGACAAAAATGCTTAGTGCTACAGATCTGCTTACTGGACTATATAATCGTAATGCGATGAATAATCGTATAACAAACATAGTATCAGGGCATGAGGATGTTGGTGAAAAGTATGGCATAGTATTTGCGGATCTGAATGGACTTAAAGAAGTAAATGATACTAAAGGTCATATAGCTGGTGATAACTTGCTTAAGTCTGCGGCCTCTATACTCTTAGATGTTTTTCTGGATAGCGAGATATATAGAGTTGGTGGCGATGAGTTCCTGATAATAGTAACTAATCATACAGAGGATGATTTTAATACCTTAGTGTCAAGTCTCAGGACTGCCTGTGATAATTCTAGTAAGGTTAAGCTTGCTATTGGAACATGGTATGGCGATAAATCATTTGATATAAGAACTGCAATGCATCTTGCTGATGAGAGAATGTATGCAGATAAGGAAGCATATTATAAACGGCATCCTGAACTTAAGTATCGTGGTAAGAAAGTATAAAAAGATTTATAAATCATATTGAACTCCTTCGGCGTTGGTTGTATAATTGGTGCGAATTAGAAAAAGGGGAGCTGAACGTGGATTCGGCTGAGAACAGAATGTATTGTCTGGACCCATAACCTGATTTGGATAATGCCAACGTAGGGAGATATGTGAAGCTTGTAGCAGATATGTCCTTATATGGATGTATCTGCTTTTTTCATTTAATCTGCGAAGCATTTTCGAGGAAAGATAATATTCAGGAGGATAAGAATATGCTAGGAAAATGTTTAGAAAATGTAAGAAAGAATGTGCCATTAGTTCACAACATTACAAATTACGTAACTGTAAATGATGTGGCAAATGTACTACTTGCCTGTGGAGGAAGTCCGATAATGTCTGACGAACCAGAGGATGTTGAGGATATCACAAGTATCTGCGGCGGACTGAATATCAATATAGGTACTCTCAACAAGAACTCTATCGAGGGAATGTTTAGAGCAGGCAGAAAGGCAAATGAACTTGGTCACACTCTGCTTCTTGACCCTGTTGGAGCTGGTGCATCTAAGCTTCGTACTGATACAGCAGTTAAGCTTATGGATGAACTTAAGTTCACATGTATCAGAGGAAATATCTCTGAGATTAAGACTCTGGCTCTTGGAAGTGGTACTACAAAAGGTGTAGATGCAGATGTAGCAGATGCTGTAACTGAAGATACTTTGGACAGTGCTGTTAGTTTCATAAAAGACTTCGCTAAGAAGGCGGGCGCTGTAGTTGCTATAACTGGTGCTATAGATCTTGTAAGTGATGGAGATAAGTGCTTTGTAATCAGAAATGGTCGCCCAGAGATGGGTAAGATCACCGGAACAGGTTGTCAGCTGTCAGGTCTTACTACTGCATTTCTTGTTGCTAATCCAGACAATAAGCTGGAGGCAGCTGCAGCAGCTGTATGTACTATGGGACTTGCTGGTGAGATTGGTTGGTCCAATATGCAGGAAGGCGATGGAAATTCAACATATCGTAATCGTATCATCGATGCAATCTTCAACATGAATGGAGATTTATTAGATAGAGGAGCTAAGTATGAAGTTAGATAAGAAGGATTTATTATTATATGCAGTTACTGATCGTCATTGGCTTGGCGACAGAACACTTTACGAAGTAGTAAAGGAAAGCCTTGATGGTGGAGCAACATTTATTCAGCTTAGAGAAAAGAATCTGGATCAGGAGCATTTCCTTGAAGAGGCAAAGGAACTTAAGAAGCTCTGTGCTGAGTATAAGGTTCCATTTGTAATAAATGATAATGTAGATATTGCACTTGAGATAGATGCGGATGGAGTTCATGTAGGACAGAGTGATATGGAGGCTGGAGACGTACGTGCAAAGCTTGGTCCTGATAAGATAATCGGTGTATCTGCACAGACAGTTGAGCAGGCTCTTCTTGCTGAGAAGCACGGAGCAGATTATCTCGGAGTTGGAGCGGTATTCCCAACAGGTTCTAAGGATGATGCCGTTGAGGTATCTCATGAAACTCTTAAGGCTATCTGCGAGGCAGTAAGTATTCCTGTAATAGCTATAGGAGGAATTACTGTTGATAATACATCTTCCCTTGCGGGTACAGGTATCTGTGGAATCGCAGTTATCAGTGCTATCTATGGTCAGGAAAATATACTGGAAGCTACAAAGAAACTGAAGATTGTTACAAGCAATATGGTTTCTGAAGCGTAGCCTGGATACTATCTAATGCGGTTAGCTTTTGGGTTACCAGTTAATCAGGCGGCGAATTGGGGGCACCACCTTACGTCGCGATATAAAAGATGCTGATAAAATCTATAGAAAGAAGGTAATGATATGAACACAGCATTAACCATTGCTGGAAGCGATTCCAGTGGAGGCGCCGGTATACAAGCAGATTTAAAGACCATGACTGCAAATGGAGTCTATGGAATGAGCGCTATTACAGCACTTACTGCTCAGAATACTACTGGCGTGACAGGAATTATGGAAGTAACACCGGAGTTTCTTGGAGAACAGTTGGATGCGGTATTTAGCGATATATTCCCAGATGCCGTTAAGACAGGCATGGTTTCTTCAATTGAACTGATACGTGTTATTGCCGACAGACTTACAAAGTATAATGCAAGAAATATAGTTGTGGATCCTGTTATGGTCGCAACTAGTGGAGCAAAGCTGATAAGTGATGATGCTATAGAATCACTTAAGGAGTATCTACTTCCTCTTGCAACAGTTATTACCCCAAATATTCCAGAAGCAGAGGTTCTCTCAGGAATGACTATCACTTCAGAGGATGATATGGTTGAGGCGGCCAAGTCTATTTACGAGTCCTTAGGCTGCGCTGTTCTATGCAAGGGCGGTCATCAGGTAAATGATGCCAATGATCTTCTGTATAGTGCAGATGGTCCAGTATGGTTTAAGGGCAAGAGAATCGATAACCCTAACACACATGGAACAGGCTGTACGCTTTCTAGTGCTATTGCATCAAATCTTGCAAAGGGTAAGACACTAGAAGAGTCAGTAAAGGCTGCGAAGGATTATATATCCGGAGCACTTGCGGCAATGCTTGACCTTGGTAAAGGCAGCGGTCCACTCGCACATAATTATGTGTTTTTACAAAAATAATTTTTAATAAGGAGTATCAGTAAATGAGTAATATAGAGAAGCAGAAGTTTGACGGTTATGCAAATCAGTATGATGAGTGGTTCATGGTAAATGATAATCTTTTTACCAGTGAACTTAGACTATACAAGAAAGTTTTAGGAGATATCAGTGGTAAGAAGCTCCTATCAGTTGGATGTGGTAGTGGACTTTTTGAAAGCTATATCGATTCCTCTAACATCGAAGGAATAGAGCCTTCAGAGGATATGGCTAAGATTGCTGAGAAGCGTGGCATAAATGTTATAAAGATTGGACTTATCGAAGATGTTGATCTTCCAGAAGCTGAGTATGATATTATCTATTTCAACGGTAGTTCAAGCTATATGGAGAATCTTGCTCCTATATATGAGAAGAGCTTAAAGGCACTTAAGGAGGGCGGAAAGCTTATCCTTCTTGATGTACCAAAGGAGAGTGCATTTGGATTTATGTATCTTCTTGGAAAGAGTCTGGGAACATATGACCATGAATATCTAGAGGGTACTATGCCAAAGCTTCCTTATCCACTCGCACTTGCATCATCTGGAGTATGGCACTCTACAGAAGAGAAGATAGATGTTCTTAAGAATCTTGGAATCAAGAACTTCTCATTTTATCAGACATTAGTTAAGAATCCTATGTATACAAATGAGGAACCAGAAGAGGTTGTTGAAGGCTATAAGAGCGGCGGATATGTAGCTATTATCGCTGAAAAATAAGAGGTGGAAATATGAAGCTTTCAGATAGGCTTTTTAAGGAAACTGAGGAGCTGTGGATAGAAGCATCCCAAAAAGAGTTTCTTAAAGGTATGGCTGATGGAAGTCTTGAGATAGGTCTCTTTAAGAATTATATGATAGAAGATTATCACTATCTAAAAGACTATATCGAGATACTGAAGCAGATGCTGAACCTTGCTGAGGATGAGGAGCTTAGAAGCTTTCTCGAAAGGATTATTCAGGATACTGAGTATGAGACATACAGTGTTCATGTTCCGTACTTAAAGGAACTTGGAATAACCGATAGCGATGTGGAACATACTGAGAAGGGTCAGGTCATCATAGACTATGTAGACTTTATGATGAAGGAACTTAACGAGTACGGAATCCTGGCGGGACTGACTGCTCTACTTCAATGTTCCTGGAACTATGCTTATATTGCAAAGGCAGTCTCGGATAGATTCTCCAATGTGTTATCAGCTTCGCAGTATAAAGACTGGTTTGAAGCCTATACGGCGAGTAGCTATACCGAGTCCAATCAGCTATGGATTGATATGGTAGATGAGAGGGCTAAGGACATCAGTGATGAAGACGAAGAAAGACTGTTATACATCTTCAAAACTTGTGCAGAATATGAGAACAAATTATGGGATTATCTCCTAGGTTGACTCATTTCTGTTAATATCGATTTAAATTGATTAACATAATATACACTATCTA
>CACWGK010000066.1 GCA_902760415.1 uncultured Lachnospiraceae bacterium | reverse complement strand
TATTGCCATGGACTTCGTGATGTATATATACCAGATTCAGTTACAGAGATAGGAGAAGATGCATTCTTCTATGGCTCTTACTGGATAAGCGATGGTAGCAAGGTATACCGTGTAAAGATTCACTGCAATCCTAATTCCTATGCAAGTCAGTACGCAAGTAGTACAGGTATATCAACAGATGAATCCGGAAGTGCAGCACCAAGCACAGGTTCAGATACAGGATCATCAAGTTCAGGCGGAGAGTGGCAGGGTGGAACCTGGATAGATCCGAACGGCAACAAAAATGAAAACTTCACCATGCAGTGGCAGACAGACGGCTCTCATTGGTGGATCATAGATAATACAGGCTGGAGACCAATAAGCCAGTGGCAGAAGATCGATGATCTCTGGTACTACTTCGACGAGTCAGGCTACATGGTATCAAATGAGTGGCGAGACGGCTACTATCTAGGCGGCGACGGAGCCCTCAGATACGAGGCAACAGGATCCTGGCATGGCAATTCAACTGGTTGGTGGTTTGAAGATACATCAGGCTGGTATCCATATAGCCAGTGGCAGAAGATCAACGGCAAATGGTACTACTTCGATTCAACAGGATACATGTGCTCCAGCGAGTGGAGAGACGGATGCTGGCTGAGCTCAAGCGGAGCGTGGGAATACGAAGCAATTGGTTCCTGGAAAGGTAATGACTCCGGCTGGTGGTTCGAAGACACCACAGGCTGGTACCCATACAGCCAGTGGCAGAAAATCAACGGTGTATGGTACTGGTTCGATGCCTCCGGTTACTGGACCAACTAGATAATGCCCCTCATGGCATATGTGACACACAACGATTTGTTGATGCGTGAGCGGAGGGATGAAAAATGATTTCGAGACCATAAGCGGTCTGTTCACTTAGCGATTCACGAGGTCCGAAGGACACCGTGAGAGCTTAGTGAGCCTAGGGCACCGCGCCTGTGCGAAAGCAGTGTCGAGAAATCATTTTTCATCCCTCAGCGATACACAAAAAATAGTGTAAATAACTGACAACTGTGGTATAATAAGTATCGGACCGAAGGGGTTCGGTACTTATTGTATTATGGGGCATAAAGTAGGGGTTAAATCGTGGGGTTACGAGGCTTAATTACAAAAGATGTAAAAGCTGAAAATGAGAATAGCAGAACAATCATTGCTCTCAGAATTCTCTATATCGTTGTCTTCATTGCCTTTATTCTAGATATCTGTTTTGCTGGATTAGAGGTCGTAAGAATGTATCCTTACAGAATATTTGCGCTCTTTGTGGCGAATATTCTTCTTTTTATTTTTACTTACTATTCAAAAACAAAACCCTCACTATATCTCTTCATGGTATTCCTCTTTACGTATACATTTCTCATGATCCCGTGCTTCGGCTGGAGCGCAGGTATGCAGAATTACTTTATAATAGTACTGATGCTGACGTTCTTTGCAACACACGTGAGATCATCGATCAAGTTCCTCTTTGCACTAGGCGTACTGGTACTGAGAATTGTGCTGATCAGCGTATACGGAGGTATAAAGCCGCAGACGGATATCAGCGGTTTACTGGATAAATGTCTGCAGAGCACAAATATATCAGCGGTGTTTATCGCTATTATCTTCATTTCCTACATGTTCAGTAAGCAGGAAAATGAAGAAGAGAATAAGCTCATGAAGTATAACGATCAGCTGAAGAAAGAGGCAGGCACCGATCAGCTGACGGGTCTGTTTAACAGAAGACGTACCATCGAATATCTTAAGTTACTTGGGGAAGATAAAGAGATGGGGGCAGTCAGCGTGGCGATGGGAGATATCGACTTCTTTAAGAAGGTAAATGATACATATGGCCACGATGCTGGAGACGAAGTACTGAAGTTCGTCGCAGCCACTATGAAGGATTGTGTTCGGGAAAACTCATTTATTTCCAGATGGGGCGGAGAAGAGTTCCTGATAATACTTCCGAACTGTAATGGTGATAATGCCTTTGTCGCTCTGGAGAGAGTCAGACGAACGATTCAGAAGAGCGTGGTAAAGGTTGGGGATAAAGAGATAAAGGTAACTATGACATTTGGCCTGACAGAGTTTGGCTTCCACCAGGATATCGATAAAGTTATCAAGGAAGCTGATGAGAAGCTCTACTACGGGAAGAGCAACGGACGAAATCAGGTTGTATATTAAAGAATGGGGCAAATATAATGTAGAACTTATTAATGGGTAAGTGCTAACCAGGGAAATGCTTAGCATTTACGGTTTATATAAATACAATATGGAGGTGGCTACAATGAAGGTATTTACAACTGACAAGATCAGGAATGTCGTGCTTCTTGGACATGGTGGTTCAGGTAAGACATCACTGGTAGAGGCTATTGCTTATCTTGCGGGGATGACAACCAGAATGGGTTCCGTGGATGCAGGTAATACGCTGAGCGACTACGACAAGGAGGAGATTAAGAGAAAGATCTCCATCAAGACAACAGTATTTCCTATCGAGTGGGACGGTTACAAGATTAATCTTCTTGATACTCCTGGATTCCACGACTTTATAGGTGAGGCTGAAGAGGCTGTCGCTGTAGCAGATGCAGCTATAATCGTTGTATCAGCAAAGAACGGCATTGAAGTTGGTACTAAGAGAGCTTGGGACATGTGCGAGAAGAGAAATATCCCAAGAATGTTCTTCGTTACAGAGATGGATGATGACAAGGCTTCATATCGTGAAGTAGTTCAGGGCCTTCAGGATTTTTATGGAAAGAAGATCGCGCCATTCCATTTACCAATTCGTGAGAACGAGCAGTTTGTTGGATACGTAAATGTTATTCAGCAGAAGGCTAAGAGATGGAACGATAAGGGTACAGTAGATAAGTTCGAAGTTCCTGATTACTCACAGGATAATCTCAAGATATGTAGAGATGCTCTTGTAGAAGCAGTTGCTGAGACAAGTGAAGAGTTTATGGAGCGTTACTTCGATGGCGACGAGTTCTCAGAGGACGAGATTCGTTCAGCTCTTCATGTGGGCGTTGTAGATGGTTCCGTAGTACCTGTACTTATGGGATCAAATACACTTGGACGTGGTATGTACACATTGATGGCTGATATCATTAAGTACTTCCCAAGCCCAGAACAGTGTACAGTTGCAGGTATAAATACAACTAATAATGAAGTATTTAACGCAGATTATGACTTCGCTAAGGCTAAGTCAGCGTATATCTTCAAGACAATTGCCGATCCATATATTGGAAAATATTCACTTATAAAGGTTAATTCTGGTGTTATTAAGCCAGATGATGAGCTCTTCAATTATCATAGAGACTCAGTAGAGAAGGTTGGTAAGCTTTATACTATCTGTGGTAATAAGGTAGAAGAGGTTAAGGAGCTTCATGCAGGCGATATCGGTGCTCTTGCTAAGCTGTCAGTCAGCCAGACAACCGATACACTGTCAACAAAGAAGAATCCTATAACATATATCAGAACAGGCATCTCAAAGCCTTATGTATATAGACAGTTCAAGGCTAAGGTTAAGGGCGAAGAGGATAAGATATCTCAGGCACTTAACAAGATCATGGCTGAGGATCAGACACTTAAGGTAGTAAATGATGCTGACAATGCTCAGACACTTATATACGGCATCTCAGCTACTCATCTTGATGTAGTTCAGAGCGTGCTGGCAGAGAAGTATAAGGTTGAGATAGAACTTCTGCAGCCTCGTATAGCATTTAAAGAGACTATTAATAAGAAGGCTGATACAGAATATAAGTATAAGAAACAGTCAGGTGGACATGGTCAGTATGGTCACGTTAAGATCATTATGGAGCCATCAGGCGATATGGAGACTGCTTATCAGTTTGAGCAGACTGTAGTTGGTGGAGCGGTTCCTAAGAATTACTTCCCAGCTGTTGAGAAGGGAATCGCAGAGGCAGTAAAGGCAGGACCTCTTGCTGGTTATCCAGTTACAGGTGTTAAGGTTAATCTCTATGATGGTAGTTACCACGCAGTAGATTCATCAGAGCTTGCATTTAAGGTTGCAACTGAGCAGGCCTTTAAGAAGGGATTCATGGAGGCATCTCCTGTACTTCTTGAGCCTATAGCAACTCTTCATGTAATAGTTCCGGATGACTTCACAGGTGCTGTTATGGGTGACCTCAACAAGAGAAGAGCTCGTATCATGGGCATGGATCCAGTTGATGGTGGCTTCCAGGATATCTGTGCGGATATTCCATATCTCGAACTCTATGAGTATGATACCAGCCTCTATTCTATGACAAGGGGTAGCGGTACATTTAGTTATGACTTTGCAAGATATGAGCAGGCACCTCATGAGGTAGCTCAGAAGGAGATTGAGAAAGCTGCTAAAGAGTCATAAGTTACCCTTTCTTTAGTAGTAATATATATAGACGTCTTTACTATATATAGTGGTAAATGAATTACGCCAGCCGTTTAAAATAGGTACTTTTCCAATTAAACGGCTGGTTTTTATATGCCCTCAAAACACTATATCTAGTATTTTAAAAATATTTTGTTACTACATATTGACACGCGGGCTGTTTAGTGGTATCTTCTTATATACGAGCCATATTTAGTGGTTCGTTCTATGCATGTTTTAACACAAAATCAGTGGTGCCAAGTGATGCATCACACCAATATATACAAAGAATGGGGAGGTTATCAAGACATGTACCGAGTGGTGAAAAGAGATGGAGAAACAGTAGAGTTTAATGTGGGCAAGATCAGCTCAGCTATTGAGAAAGCATTTATTGGTTGCAACAAGCAGTATCATCCAAGTGTTATTGATATGCTGGCTCTCAGAGTTACTAGTGACTTCGAAGATAAGATCAAGAATGATGTCATTTCCGTAGAAGATATCCAGGACTCTGTTGAGAAGATTCTTTCAGAGGCTGGTTACACAGAGGTTGCTAAGGCTTACATCCTCTACAGAAAGCAGCGTGAGAAGGTTCGTAACGTAAAGAACGCTGTACTTAACTATAAAGATATCGTAGATAATTATCTGCAGATCAATGACTGGAGAGTTAAGGAAAACTCTACAGTTACATACAGTGTAGGTGGTCTGATTCTTTCTAACTCAGGCGCTATCACAGCTAACTACTGGCTGAGTGAGATTTATGATGAGGAGATTGCTAACGCACACAGAAGTGCAGCTATCCACATTCATGACCTTTCAATGCTTACAGGATATTGTGCAGGATGGTCACTTAAGCAGCTGATCCAGGAAGGACTTGGCGGCGTTATGGGTAAGATCACATCTGCACCAGCAGGACATCTCTCAACACTTTGCAACCAGATGGTTAACTTCCTTGGAATTATGCAGAATGAGTGGGCAGGAGCTCAGGCATTCTCATCATTTGATACATATCTTGCACCTTTCGTAAAGATAGATAACCTCACACAGAAGGAGGTTAAGCAGTGCATTCAGTCCTTTATCTTTGGTGTAAATACACCTTCAAGATGGGGCACACAGTCACCATTTACTAACATCACTCTTGACTGGACAGTTCCTAGAGACATGATTGAAGAGAAGTGCTGGGTTGGTGGCAAGCAGGTTGACTTCACTTATGGTGAGTGCCAGAAGGAAATGGATATGGTCAACAAGGCATTTATCGAGATCATGATCGAAGGTGATGCTAACGGACGTGGATTCCAGTATCCTATTCCAACATACTCAATCACAAGAGACTTCAACTGGGATGATACAGAGAACAATAAGCTTCTCTTTGAGATGACAGCTAAGTATGGTACTCCATACTTCTCAAACTACATCAACTCTGATATGGAGCCATCAGATGTACGTTCAATGTGCTGCCGTCTTAGACTTGACCTTCGTGAGCTTCGTAAGAAGTCAGGTGGTTTCTTCGGTAGTGGTGAGTCAACAGGATCAGTTGGTGTTGTTACTATCAACCTTCCACGTATCGCTTACCTTGCTGAGAATGAAGAGGATTTCTATAAGAGACTTGATCGTCTTATGGATATATCAGCTAGATCTCTTAAGACTAAGAGAACAGTTATTACAAAGCTTCTTGATTCAGGACTTTATCCATACACAAAAAGATATCTTGGAACATTTAACAACCACTTCTCAACTATCGGTCTTATCGGTATGAACGAAGTAGGTCTTAATGCTAAGTGGCTACACAAGGATCTTACTCATGAAGAGACACAGAAGTTCGCTGCTGAAGTTCTCAATCACATGAGAGAGAAGCTTAGTGATTATCAGGAAATGTACGGTGACCTTTACAACCTTGAGGCAACTCCAGCTGAGTCAACTACATTTAGATTCGCAAAGCATGATAAGGAGCAGTATCCAGAGATCATCACTGCAAATGAGAATGGAACACCTTACTACACCAACTCATCACACCTTCCAGTTGGTTACACAGAGGATATCTTCTCAGCACTTGATGTTCAGGATAACCTTCAGACACTTTACACATCAGGTACAGTATTTCACGCATTTCTTGGTGAGAAGCTTCCTGATTGGAAGGCTGCTGCTACACTTGTTCGTAAGATTGCAGAGAATTATCGTCTTCCATACTACACATTGTCACCTACATACTCAGTATGTAAGAATCACGGATACATTACTGGCGAAGTATATGTATGTCCAGACTGTGGAGAGAAGACAGAGGTATATAGCCGTATAACAGGTTACTACAGACCAATCCAGAACTGGAATGATGGAAAGACTCAGGAGTACATGGATCGTCGCGAGTACGATATCATGGTTAGCCATCTTACACATAATGGTCCTCAGCCAATCAAGTATGCTTCACCAGAGGCTGCTCATACAAATGAAAATGCAACTCTTGCATCTTCTAAGAACGAGGCAGAGGCTCCAGTAGCATCAGCTCCAGTATCTGATAAGCCAGTTATGTACGTAAAGGATCATTGTCCAAAGTGCAAGGGCGCTGAGCAGAGATTTAAGCTTGCTAAGGTTGACTACGAAGAGATTAACTGTTCAGATAATATGGACATAGCTCGAGAGCTTGGTATCCAGCAGACACCTACAATCATCGATCCAGATGGAACACGTTATGTAGGAGACAATGCTGCAAGCGAGTGGCTTAAGGCTCATAATGCATAAGCTGATTGATTCATTTGATGTTTTATGAACATCGTATGATTTAACTCAAAATGTATATAGAACAGATTGCGAACATCCTAATGATTTGATACAATATATAGTGGTGGGATGCGCAGTGATTAAGTAGTAATTTATGTTGGCATCCTTTTATGAAATGAATAAAGGATGCCAACATTTTTTTAAGAAAAAAAGACGCTAGGAAGGCATTTCTTTATATAATCAGGAGAAGATGTAATGTACGATATTATAGTAGTTGGCGGCGGTCCTGCAGGACTCACAGCCGCAATATATGGACTTAGAAATGGAAAGTCCGTATTTGTTATAGAAAAGTCTGTCTTTGGAGGTCAGATAGTTAACTCTCCAAAGGTTGAGAATATACCAGGTTTTGACTCCATAAGTGGAGATGACTTTGGTGATAAGCTTCTGGAGCAGGCCATGGGCCAGGGCGCAGAGGTAACCCTTGAGAATGTTACTGCAGTAGATAAGAAGCATTCAGATAAGGGATATGACTACTTCGTAGTTAAGACTGAAGAAGGTGGCGAGCATCAGGGACGTACAGTGATACTTGCTACTGGTACTACACATAGAACCCTCGGACTTCCTGGTGAGGAAGACCTTATAGGAAATGGAATAAGCTTCTGTGCTGTATGCGATGGCGATTTCTATAGAGATAAGGATGTAGTAATGATCGGCGGAGGTAATTCAGCATTTGTTGAATCCAGCCTTCTGGTAGATATAGTTGGTCATCTTACTATCCTTCAGGATATGCCATACTTCACAGCAGATCAGAAACTGCAGGATCAGGTCCTTTCGACTGGAAAGGCAGAGACACATGTAGGAACGAAGATCTTAGCTTATGAGACAGAACCGGCTGATTTTGGTACAAAGATCACAGGTGTTCGTTACGAAGAGGCAGGACAGGAAAAGGTTGCAAAGTGCGACGGCGTATTTCTTGCAGTTGGACTTGTTCCTGAAAATGGTAACTTCGCTAGTCTTGCTGATTTGGACGAACGAGGATACTTTGTTCCTGAATCAATCGTAGGTACTAAGACTCCTGGGGTTTTTGTAGCAGGTGACTGCTGTGCTAAGACTCTTCGTCAGGTAACTACAGCATGCTCAGATGGAGCATATGCAGCTATCGAAGCTTGCAATTACTTATCAAAGTAATTACTTGGTCAAAATAATTATTTGGTCAAAAAATATTAATATACTAATCAACTTATCAAATACGAATTAAATAAGAGGAAATGTTATGCAGATACATGGCTTGCAAAAGATGACACTGCTGGACTTTCCTGGAAAGGTTGCATGCACCGTATTCTTAGGGGGCTGCGACTTCAGGTGTCCTTTCTGTCATAACTGGGATATACTAGATCCTTCCACTCCAGTGATCATGGAGGAGGATGAGTTCTATAAGTTCCTCGATAAGAGAGAGGGACTACTTGATGGAGTAGCTATAACAGGCGGAGAACCACTTCTTAGAACTGGGATGGTAGACTTCATTAAGGGTATAAGATCAAGAGGATTTCTTGTAAAGCTCGATACAAATGGCAATCATCCAGATCGACTTAAGGAGCTTGTCACTGAAGGACTACTTGATTACGTAGCAGTAGATGTAAAGAATAATAAAGAAAGATATGGGGAGACCGTGGGAATCCCTATGCTAGATATCTCCAAGATAGAAGAGACTATAAGTTTCCTGTTAGAAGGAAATGTCCCATATGAATTCAGGACTACGGTCTTAAGACAGTTCCACGATGCAGATTCATTTAAAGGAATAGCTGAGTGGATCGAAGGCGCTGAACACTATTTTATACAAAGTTTTGTTGATAGAGAGACTGTTCCATTTTCTGGACTTGAAGCCTACAGCCCAGAAGAGTTGGAAGAATTTAAGAAACTTGTTGAACCTCATGTTAAACATATTGATATACGCGGTGTATAGGAGGTACTAGAAGTATGGATATAATGAAGTCAGGAATCGATATCGAAATGCGCGAGAAGCTGTCGAAGATGGCGGAAGAAATGGAGTTCGAGTTTGAACGACACGTAATCCCTTTCTGGAAATTAATGCGAGATAAGGATTTTGGCGGTTACTACGGAAAGATTGACCATGATCTGAAGCTCGACAGAGGGGCTGAAAAAGGATGCATACTTAACAGCAGAATCCTGTGGGCATTTTCAAATCTATATCTCTTCTCAAAGAAGCAGGAATATCGCATCTATGCAAAGGCTGCGTATGACTTCCTTATGGAACATTTCATAGATAAGGTATGGGGCGGCCTCTTCTGGTCAGTATCTCATGACGGAGATCCTGAAGAAACGTCTAAGCATACCTATAATATGGCATTTGCAATCTATGGCCTTGCTTCATATTATGATGCGACTGGTGATAGAGAAGCACTTGTTACGGCATATACAATCTTTGAAACTATAGAGAAGAACTGTCATGATGAGGGCGGTTATCTGGAAGCTTTCTCAAGACATTTTGATTCACCAGCAGAAGAGAAGATATCAGAGAAGGATAAGAAGGTTACATATACCATGAACACACTTCTTCATCTGATGGAAGCATATACTGAACTATACCGCGTCGATGATATAGATATTTATAATAAGAGAAGATATGTTAGAGAGAAGCTCTTACCTATCTTAGAAATCTTTAAGACTAAGATGTATAATCCTGAGAAGAAGCGTATAGAGTCATTTTTCGATGCGGATTATAATTCACTATATGATATCGCAAATTATGGACATGACCTTCAGGCTGCATGGCTCTTTGATAGAGCCGTTAAGATACTGGAAGTTAAGAGAACAGACTATGATCTCTCCAGTATAAGTCGTGAACTTACAGAAAATACATATAATAATGCGTTTACCGAGCATGGTATTCCATACTTATGTGAAGATGGAAATGTTGATGAAACCAGAGTATGGTGGACGCAGTGTGAGGCGGTTACAAGCTTCCTGAATGGTTTCAGTAAGAGCGGCGACCTTAAGTATCTTGATGCTGCGGTCAGTGTATGGGACTATATCAAGAATACATTGGTTGATAAGAGACCTGGATCAGAGTGGTATCAAGAGGCTGATGCGGATGAGATTCCAGTACTTAACAAGCCGATAGTAAGTGAATGGAAATGTCCTTATCATAATATCAGAATGTATATAGAGACCATTAAGAGACTTGGTTCCTATGATGACAAGGAAATCACAGAAGTCCTCACTGTGGATGGACAGTAAACATATGAAAATTGCAGCAATATTTAAAGACAATATGATATTGCAGAGAGATAAGAAAGTCAGGGTGTTCGGTTGGAGCGAGATAGCAGACACCCTGACTATCTCTATTGATGGAGTAGAAGTGACAGCGGATGTCGCTCCATCAGATAATGATTTATCGGATGCTTCATTATCAGAAGATAATTATCTGTTAGATAATGGTGGCAGGATCTACGATTGGCTTATAGAACTTCCTCCACATGTGGCAGGGGGTCCGTATGATATGACTATCACCTCTGAGAAGACAGGAGAGACCAAAGTTATCTCTGGAGTTCTCTTCGGTGAAGTGTGGTTAAATACTGGTCAGTCCAATATCGAGTTCTGTCTAAGAGATGCTCGTGGCGGATTAGAAGAAATAAGTAAAGCTTCTTTCCCAGAAATCAGATATTATACCGCACCAAATTATCCTATGGTGGATGACACGCTCTCTCGCCTAGAGGAGGGGACTGAGTGGAAGTCGCTAGATAGAGGATTATATTCAACAGACAAAGAGGCGGCTGATTCATTTGGAGATATATCTGCCATTGGATATTACTACAGCGTGATGCTCTATAAGAAGCTTGGCGTTCCCGTGGGAGTCATCGATTGCTACAAGGGCGGCACCTCCATCAGCTGCTGGCTGGAGCGGAACACTCTGGAGCGTATCCCGGAAGGTCGGGTCTATCTTGACGAGTACGATGCGGTCGTTGCTGGTCAGACGGACGAAGAATATTCTCAAATTATAGATGACTTCAACAAGAAAAATGCGGAGCATGACAGAATAGTTGCAGAACTACTAAAGGTAAATCCAAATGCCACGCCTGCCGATATCTATGAAGCAGCGGGCAGATATTCCTGGCCGCCACCACTAGGCCGAACCTCGGAGTTCAGACCTTGCGGCCTGGTAGAATCCATGCTGAAGAGAGTCGCACCTTATACCGTAATGGGAGCGGTATATTATCAGGGCGAAGAGGATGCCCTCCGCAACTACAATATACTCAAGTCGCAGAGGGGGACAAATGATTTCTACAAGAATCTTCTTGTAGCTTTCATTCAGGATTTAAGACGACTCTTTATAAATGAGGATATGCCATTTATCGATATTCAGCTGACTCAGTTCCTGGAATGGGGCACTGAAGATCTAAGAGACTGGGCATATCTAAGAGAAGCCCAGGATGCAGCAATAAATGAATCTGGTTTACATAACACTTCTCTAATCCCGCTAATAGATTTAGGCGAGTATGATAATGTTCATCCATTAGATAAGAAGACTCCGGGCGAAAGAGTAGGCAGAGTTATGCTATCCCTCTATGGAGAAGAAGCGCCCCACTATCCCAAAGTAGTCTCGGTAACTAAGAGCACTCAGGGCATAAAACTAGAGGTAGAAAATGCAACCAGCGGTCTCGTTACCATAGAAAATGAACTCCTCGACCTCCGCCAGGAACTAACTGGAACAACCACCGGAACAACCACCGGAACAACCACCGGAACAGCAACCGAAACAGCAACCGAAACAGCAACCGAAACAGCAACCGAAACAGCAACCGAAACAACCGGTTTACATAATTCGGCTCACGTCTTCGGTTTCGAAGTCCTGGTAGAAAATGAGTCAGCATTTACGTCCGACGTGCAAGGTGACTCATTTTGCGAGAAGCTAGTTTGGAAGGTTCCGGATGAGGTCATACTTGACGGTAACCTTATAGTCGTGAAAGATAGTAAGGAAATCTTAGGCGTAAGCTATGGATTCTTCAACTACGGAAAAGTGAACTTATATAACAGAGAGGGACTGCCACTGAGTCAATTTAGAGTCAGCCTTAGTGACGAGTTGTAATATACTTTTTACGATATAAGTCTTGAAATATAGGTCTTGCAATATGAGTCCATGTAATATAAGTCTTGAAATAAAGGTCTTGTTATATGAGTCCATGTGATATAAGTCTTGAAATAAAGGTCTTGTAATATGAGTCCATGTGATATAAGTCTTATAATATAAGTCTTGTGGAGATAGTGTCGGCTGAGAACGGCATTTATACTTGTGGAGTCACCCGTTTTAGTATTTTGAAACCAAGATATGAGGCTGGATTTCTGAGATTTCGGCTATTTCACTTCGATTCTTGCTCGAGTCACCCGTCATTTTGAAAATCAGGGGTGACTACATGATCAACTTATCTCATATAGCCGAAATGGGTTTCTAAATCTTGAAATTTGATTGTATTTTATGCTTATAATATCGAAAAGGGGTGACCGCTTCCGTAAATTATCTCATATAGCCGAACCTGCATTGTCGCAAGCGAAGTAGGGCAGGAAGCAAG
>CACWGK010000065.1:13118-31311 GCA_902760415.1 uncultured Lachnospiraceae bacterium | reverse complement strand
GTACTTTTGACACCCACATCATAATATATGAAAACCAAATTAAGTACATTTAAGATTCATTAAAAAGGAGTATATGATGAGTATATCGTATCGTATAGCAGAACAGGCATGTTATATGTTAAACAGTTTACCATTCGACGGTGCCAGAGGATTACTGATGGGTGGCTTTAAGGAACCAAAAGATGAGGTGATCCTTCCTGCTTTTGTGAGGAAAAGCAGACTCAGTATAGATAAGATAGTATTCGATGGATTTGAGATTCATCGATTAAGAAAGAGGTCCCATAACAAATATAGTTCAAGGGCAGTTCTTTTTCTTCCAGGTGGAGGAGGTATGGAAAGAGCGACCGTACTTCACTATGATATGGCCATGAAGATAGCTAAGGAAAGTGGAGCCGATGTATATATAGTGCATTATCCGCTAGCCCCAAAGTATAATGTCAGATATGCACTGGATTGGCTGGAAAAGCTTTATATGGTACTCATTAAAAAGTATCCTGTTCATAATATAACATTTATGGGTGACAGCGCAGGGGCCAATTTGATTATCAGTCTGGCAGGAAGAGTTCATATAAAACCTGGAAAACTTATAGTTATATCTCCAGCTTGTGGATTAGAAAATGGAAAAAACAGGAATATAAGACTTGCTATGGAACCTTTTGATCCTATATTAAATGTCGAAATGAATGATATTATATGTGATAACTGGTGCAGAGATGTTCCACTTGATAGTTCTGATATAAGTCCGGAATATGTTGATTATACTAATTTTCCGAAAATGTATCTATACTACGGAGAACACGAATTATTCTATCCTCACGTAATTAATTACGTAGATATACTTAAGGAACAGGGCGTGGAAATTCATAAAACTGTTAAACCTATGTGTCATGATTGGGCTATATGCAGATTATTTCCGGAGGGCAGGAAAGCCGTAAAGGAAATGTGGAATATAATTAAAAAATGATGGTGACATTACGAAGAAAAGATGCTATAGTTAGTGATATATAATTCACATTATAATAAACTAACTAAGTGGAGGTATTTAAATGAGTGAGATTTTCAGTAATGTTCCCGCTATAAAGTACGAGGGACCAGATAGCAAGAATCCTTTTGCTTTCAAGTATTATGATCCAGAGAAAGTAATACTTGGCAAGAAGATGAAGGAGCACCTGCCTTTTGCTATGGCATGGTGGCATAACCTTGGAGCAAATGGTGTTGATATGTTCGGTCGAGGAACTATCGACAAAAGATTCGGTGCTGCAGAAGAAGGTACTATGGAGCATGCAAAGGCTAAGGTTGATGCGGGTATCGAGTTCATGCAGAAGCTTGGTATAGAGTACTATTGTTTCCATGATGTGGATCTTGTTCCTGAAGCTGACGACATTAATGAGACTAACAGAAGACTTGATGAACTTACAGATTACTTAAAGGAGAAAACAGAAGGAACAAACATCAAGTGTCTCTGGGGAACTGCAAATATGTTCAGTAATCCTCGCTTTATGAATGGTGCTGGAAGTACAAATGACGTAGACGTATATTGCTTTGCTGCAGCACAGGTTAAGAAGGCTATTGAGCTTACTGTAAAGCTTGGCGGTCGAGGATATGTATTCTGGGGTGGTCGTGAAGGATATGAGACTCTCCTTAATACAGAGGTAAAGCTAGAGCAGGAAAATATAGCTAATCTTATGAGAATGGCTCGTGACTATGGAAGAAGCATCGGATTTGAAGGTACATTTCTTATAGAGCCTAAGCCAAAGGAACCAATGAAGCACCAGTATGATTATGATGCTGCAACTGCTATCGGATTCCTTAGACAGTATGGTCTTGATAAAGACTTTAAGATGAATATTGAAGCAAATCATGCAACTCTTGCAGGTCATACATTCCAGCATGAACTTAGAATCAGCCGCATAAATGATATGCTTGGTTCTATAGATGCTAACCAGGGTGACGTTATGCTTGGATGGGATACAGACTGCTTCCCAAGCAATGTATATGATACAACACTTGCTATGTACGAGATTGTTAAGAACGGTGGTCTTCCTGTTGGAATTAACTTCGACTCAAAGAATCGTCGTCCAAGTAATACTTACGAAGATATGTTCCATGCTTTTATTCTTGGTATGGATTCCTTTGCATTTGGTCTTATTAAGGCAGCTGAGATTATAGAAGATGGCCGTCTTGAAGGCTTTGTAGATAAGAAGTATGAGAGCTTCAGCACAGAGCTCGGACAGAAGATCAGAAAGGGTGAGACAACTCTTGAAGAGCTTGCTGCTAGAGCTGCAGAGCTTAAGGCTCCTAAGAATCCAATATCAGGACAGCAGGAATATCTTGAAAGCGTTCTGAACAACATAGTTTTATCAGGAATCAAGTAAAAAGTTTTGCTTTTTCTTATCCCTTATGCCTCGCTTCGGCGGGGCATTTTTTACTTTATTGGATAATGTTATTTGATATAATATGACATAAGTGTAAGAAGTCAAAAAATATAAGTAATAAATTAATTAAGTAGAGATACGAGGAGGGGCATATGAGAAGAGTAATATGGATTGTTCTTGATAGTGTTGGTATGGGAGAAGCGCCTGATGCTGCTGACTTTGACGACATCGGCTGCAACACTATCGGTCATATAATGGAAAAGTATCCAGATCTAAAGATACCTAATCTTAGAAGTATAGGTTATGGAAATATAGATGGAATGCAGGGCGTTATGCCAGTAGCCGCTCCAATGGGGGCTTACGGAAGAATGCAGGAAATGTCAGCGGGCAAGGATACAACTATCGGACATTGGGAGATGGTTGGAATATATACTCCCGAGAGATTTCCTACTTATCCAGATGGATTTCCACAGGAGATCATCGATGAGTTTATCCAGAAGGCTGGAGTCCCTGGAATACTTTATAATGCGGTGGCTTCAGGAACTACGATCATAAAAGAATATGGTGACGAAATGAAAGCTACAGGAAAACCGATTATTTATACATCGGCTGACAGCGTGTTCCAGATAGCTTGTGATGAAAGTGTATATCCCCCTGAAAAGCTCTACGAAATGTGTAGAGTTGCCAGAGAGATATTAACAGGTAAGCATAATGTGGCTAGAGTTATAGCGAGACCTTATATTGAGGAAGATGGCAAATATGTTAGAACCTCTAATCGCCGTGACTTTTCAAGAAATCCTGATGAGAAGAATCTACTTACTATGATTAAAAATGCAGGCAAGTCTGTATATGCTGTTGGTAAGATTGAAGATATCTTCGCAGGTGTTGGAATCACAGAAGCTATACATACCAAGGATAATGAGGATGGTATGGATAAGACTATAGAAGCTCTGGATATAGTAGAGGAAGGTCTTATATTTACGAACCTGGTTGAGTTTGATTCTACTTGGGGACATAGAAGAGATGTAGAGGGCTATGCCCGAGGTCTCGAGAACTTCGATAAGAGACTTGGAGAATTGATGAATAAGATTGGAAGCTTTAGGGGCGAAGAGTCTGATGATATCATAGTCATTACAGCAGACCATGGATGTGATCCTACATTTAAGGGAACTGATCATACGAGAGAATATGTACCTTTACTAGTATATGGAAAAAGTATTAAGGCTGGTACGAATCTAGGTACAACTCGCACATTTGCAGATAGTGGTGAGATAGTTAGAGAGTTTCTTGGAGTTCCGGGAAAGCTTGAATATGCACAGTCCGATATATTGAAGTTGTAATGAAACAGAAGAGAACTTAACTAACACTAATATCATATCTGAAGAAAAAATTGGTGAGGTTAGTTTGTAATGACGGAGAATGTAACAGGGGATTTAACAGAGAACTTAACGGAGAACGACAAGTTTCAAAATACGTATTCTAATCATTTTGGACTACGTATTCTTTCTGTACTTGTATGTTTATTTAGTCTGATCTATTTCCCAAAGGACGGAAATAAACTCTTTATTTCTTATTATGATTATATAATGTGGCGAGATATCTTCTGGAAGAAGGATGGTTTCTGGAAGCAGATGCTTGTCTTTATGGTCATGTCGTATGGAGTGGCAATGGTAGTGTTAATTATAAATGCTGTTCTTGTAAAAAAAGAAAGGCGTGAAGGTGCATTTGCAGATATAGCCATATATGGATATCTTACTTTGCTAAATCCTATATATGTAATAGTTTCCATGATTGGAAGTAAATCTAGCGAATTTTCTAGAGATAAAGTTATTTTGATCTTAATTCTGCCTTTTCTCTTTTTTCTGGTGATGTTCATTTACCATATAAGACTGTATAAAAAAAATATACAGGGCTTTTATGATATGAAGGATAATCGTCTAAAGGGCGTCTTCTTTTCTATAATAGCAGTTGTTCTGGTACTGGCACTGATTTTACTACCAGTGAAAAATATTATATCTGCCTTAAAGATGTCGAAGGATTATAGCAGTAACTATGGCCTTTATGTGGCGAATCCTGGAGAAATCGAGGGAATTGATGAGGATACTATAGGAAACAAAATGAATAATAGTTTCATATGGGATGATAAGCTTCATATAGTTTGTAACGATATAATCTATGTAGTTGATGAAAAGGGAGAATTGGTTGAGAGATATAATACGGGAGTATCTATAGATAGTTTCGCTCTTTATTCAAATGGTACGGAGGATGTTCTCTATATAGGTGAAGAAGAAAATGATGATAAGTTAATGAAATAGGGCTTTAATATATATAGCCTTAATCTAAGTACTGAAGAGATTATTCCTGTATATTCAGAAAAATGTACTAAGAACACTGAGTGGATATATATGTTCGAAGTAAAAGACGACTATCTATATTATATGCTCAATACAAAACCTAAGAAGGACGAAACAGAATCACATCTCACTATATACCGCTTTAGGATTCCTGAGAGTGCTGGAGAACAGTTTGCAGATAAGGAAATGTTTGTGTCAGATATTGGTCTTTCTTCATCGGTAGCCTCTCTATTTCTATATAATTATGATCTGAGAGTATTACAAAATCACACATTTCAGCTATATAAGGGGGCTATATATTATAACGAGCGAGAGAAGGATCTATCAGGTTATAAGTTATACCGAAAAGATTTTAGTGGTAAAAAAGTTAAGGATGGGGGCCAAGAACTTACTGAAAATGTCAGTAATGTAAATATCTATAAAGATAAAATATATTTTTCGGTCGATGATGAAATAAACAAACATAGTGCAATATGCTGTATGAATCTCGATGGCTCAGATTTACAGGTTTTAGNTTATCGATACGCTATGTGTATCGGATGATTATATAGTCTATAAATATATCGATTACACAAGTGAGTGGAAAGTAATAAAGAGAAATTAAGCTCTATGCTGAAAAGAATATTTTTGAGAATAGAAGGGTAGATTATGAATCAGATTCTTGTTGTAGAGGATAATGAAGATTATCAAGAGCTTTTGGTTAATTTCCTTTCAAATGCCGGTTTTGCAGTTACAACTGCAAATGATGGACTGGAGGCTTTTGACAGTATGCAGGAAAGGGAGTTCGACCTTATAATCCTTGATATAATGCTTCCTAAGATAGATGGATTTACACTTTGTGAACTAATCAGAAAGAAGACGGATGTTCCAATCATTATGCTGACGGCTAAGTTCAGTGAAGAAGATCAGCTGAAGGGATACAGTCTGAAGGTGGATGAATACATTTCCAAGACCACATCCATGCCACTTATTGTAAGTAAGGTTGAGGCTGTCCTTAGGAGAAGTGGAAAGGATATGGGGGAGGAGACACTTTCCTATAAAGATATAGTTCTGGATGTAAATACACATACTGTTAAGGTTAATGGCCAGGATACGGAGTTTACTCTGAAGGAATTCGATATACTTTTCGAACTGATGAAGGCAGGCGGAGGAGTTGTGACCAGAAAGTCACTTCTTTCAAAGCTTTGGGATTATGAATATTATGAGGATACAAGGATAGTTGATACTCATATAAAGAATATAAGAAAGAAGCTGGGAGAGAGTGACTGCATTGATACTGTTAGAGGAATAGGATATAAGCTGAGTTAAATATGAAGAATATGACCATAAAATTATTTTACACATTTATGTTCTTATCTCTTCTCATTATGGGAACTGTCTATCTGACACTATTTTTAGTTACACCATATTCCAGTGTGAAGAAGAATCGTGAGTATATAGAGATAGAGTCTCAGACACTAGCTGATAAATGTATGAATCTCTCAAAGGCTGAAGCGGAAAGACTTATACATGGATTTGCCAGCAGGACAGGGACATATACAGAACTTCTGGAAGCTGAGGACTATCTTGAGCGAGAGGATTCCATGATGGAGGAATCATATCCACTTCACTTCAGTGATCAGCAGCAGGAGTATATGCTATGTATTACAAGGAGCGACGACAGAGTTCAGTCCTTCCAGCAAAATATTATAAAAAGCATTCCTACAGTGCTTATAATAGCGCTGATTCTTTCCATTATAGGTTCCCGTATTTTCTCATACTATATGAAGAAGCCAATAGTCCGAATGAGCAGGATAGCTGAGAGGATGGCGGAGCAGGATTTTGACTGGTATTGTCCTGATGAAAGAGATGATGAGATAGGTCGACTGGCAAAGAGTCTGAATAAACTTTCAGATGAATTGAGTGCAGCTCTCGGAAAGCTCAGTGATAAGAATCTATATCTGAAAAATGAGATAGCCATAGAAAAAGAGCGTGAAAGAAGAAGGATGCTGTTTTTCTCAGGAGTATCCCATGAACTAAAAACGCCAATCTCAGTTGTTATCGGGCAGATAGAAGGCATGCGTTCTGGTATAGGAGTTTATAAGGATAGAGACAAGTATCTTGAAAAATGCAGTAATACGCTGAATGAGCTTGTAAGCTTCATAAATGAGATACTTCTTGTGTCCCATATAGATATGGGTGATATGGATTCTCAGGAGATAGTGAAGATAGACAGCATACTGGATGAAGAGATTGCATTTTATGATGGACTTATCACGGAGAAGAATATTGAGCTGGAATATGAAGTGCCGGATAATGTGGACTTTAGAGGTAATGAACAGCTTCTAAAAAAGGCACTTGGAAATATACTTGGAAATGCATTTAAGTATACTCCAGAAGGTGGTAAGGTTTCAGTTCGGCTTGAAAGTCAGAAGGAAGCTGAGAATAAATCGGGCAAAGTAAACCTGACGATTACCAATTCTCCAGCTCATATAGATGAACAGCATTTGCCTCATCTTTTTGAAGCATTTTATAGAGCAGACACCAGTAATAAGGACGGCAGTGGGCTGGGACTTTATATAACTGGAATGGTTCTGGAAATGTTCGGAGCGGAGTATGCGATTGAGAATACAGAGGATGGAGTAAAGTTTAAGGTGGAGCAGTGAATACTTATTCACGGTAACGAGAGAACCCACTCTTAAGTCCGCAATCGCATACAGCTTGTTATTATGCAAGCATAAACAAGCTTTGTATGCGATGCTCTACTGCTGCTGACGCAGCACTGAATCGTGTGTTCTCTCGTTCCTGCTTCGCAGTTTATATAAAATGAACTACACAAAACAAACTGCAAGCAGTTGTTTGCATAGTTCATTTTATACACCGTGAATAGTAACTTCACACAAACTCCACATTTCCAACAGACACACTACAACTTAAAAGTGATAAAAATTTTGGTAGAGCAGGTGCGGTGTTTAACAGGACTGCACCTTGGCTCTATCATTTTTATTTCGAGGAGATTAATATTATGAAATACCAACTGATACAGATGCGGAGGTTAAAGAATGCAAATAGATATTAATAATGTGACGATGATTTATCCCTCTGGTAAGAAGGCCTTATCAGATGTGAGTTTCACCGCTCAGAGTCCGGACTTTGTGGGTATTCTCGGACCAAATGGTGCGGGTAAATCAACGCTTATGAAACTTATGACTGCCGGTCTTAAACAGACTAAGGGAGAAATCCTAGTTGATGACAAGAAGCTTCTGGATCAGGAAAATGATTTTAAAAGAAGGCTTGGTTATCTGCCTCAGAACTTTGGACTTTTTGAAGAGCTGACGGTTTGGCAGTTCCTGGATTATATGGCAGCTTTAAAGAATATCAAGAAGAAGGACGAGATAGAATGGGCTCTGGAGAATACAGGACTTAAGGATAAGAGGAAGGTTCGTATAGGCAGCCTGTCTGGAGGTCAGAAGCAGCGTGTGGGTATAGCTCAGGCTATTATGGGACAGCCTGAGATTATGATACTGGATGAACCTACAGTTGGGCTGGATCCTGAAGAGAGAGTAAGGTTTAGAAATGCATTTTCGGAAATGTCCAGTAACAGAATAGTATTTCTATCAACTCATATAGTGGATGATGTTCAGGCTGTATGTAACAGAGTTCTGGTTATATATGGCGGAAAGCTTCTGTATGATGGTGCGCCTGCAGACCTTATAGAAGAGACTATGGATCATGTAGGTTCTTATGTTCGTAAGATGGATGATGTAATTCCAAAGGACTGTGAGATAGTTTCAAAGGTTAATACAAGAAATGGAGTGCTTACCAGAATAGTTGGTGAAAGCCTTCCTGATTATGTGGAAAGATGCGAGCCAACACTAGAGGATGCATATCTTTATTGTATAAAAACAGGTGTGGCTTAAAATGCTTTTTATTTCCGCATCACTATAAATTATGAGGTTGATTATGATACAAACGATAAAACTTACAAAGGTTGAGCTTAGACGCCTTCTGATGAGTAGGAAAACATACATATTAATGGCTATAAATATTTTGATCATTGGAATGGGGTATATTGAATACACTCGGGAGATTTGTAGTTATTTATTTTTAGATAGTGGAGCTTCAACTGTTGATAATGTAATAGTTCCTTATGCATTTGGAACTTTAGCGGGTTCTCTGATATGGGGTATAAGTCTGCTTATTGATTCGGACAGGATAAAAAAGAATAGAGTAAAGGATATAATGAGCGCATTTACAGATGAGAAGAAGGTATCTCTTGCCAGAATTCTTTCATACTCAGTAATAGTGGGATTAACACTTGCCATATCTCTTATCATATATATGCCACTCTGCAGTAAGAGAATGGATTATCTTTTTGATTATGAGACGTACTTTGTTTATCCGGTACTTTTTTATATACCTGGAATGTTAATTACATTTTTCCTGTGCGAAGCTTTATATAAGCTATCAGAAAACTTAAGTGTTTCGATTATTATGTTTTTTGTTTTGACAGCAGCACAGATTACACCGCCTTTTTCAAATGAGTTTTTTGCATGGAATATACCGATTTTTTCAAATATCTCAGATGCATTTGGTTCACCAGCTGTTATAAGACTAGAGTTTTATACAAGAATACTTCTTCTTATAACATCGCTTCTTCTATGGGAAATATGTTGTCTCTTTATCAGAAAATATGAGAAGGGTGCTGTTCAGTCATTTCTGATTCGAATTAAGCGACCTGTGTTTCTTATTATACCGATAAGCCTCCTGGCTATTATAGTAGTAATGATAATTAAACAGCCATTTGTCAGGAACTCTCCAATAGTAAGTCTGGATGATAGTGATTTCTATATGCTAGATAAGGATGAAGAAGCCTATTATGCCAGATGCAAAAGGAATCTTAGCTTTAATACTTTTCTCGGTACTATGAAAGGAGAGGATGAGATTCTTTTAAGTAAGGTAGAAGATGAGGATTTAACATTTGATCTGGGATGTGGATTGGAACTTAAATCTGCGACCCTTGACGGCAAGCCACTTGATTTTACTTCGTGCTATGTTGAACAGGATAATATTAATCTATATTTTGGAATTAAGAGGTATGTAGTTAAGAATCCTGAAAAAAAGACGGGAACCCTTAAGCTGACATATGCAGGCTATCCGGCGGTAGGCAGGTCAGAGTTTTCTTCCGGCACGAGTATTCCATTTACTAGAATAGGAAGAAAATCTATAGAATTAAATTGGGATCATGTGGGTCCAAGGTATTATTATATTGTGGGTCCGTGTATTAGTCTATATGTAAATGTACCGCGAGATCATACACCATTAATAGAAGCAGAGGAAATGAAACGTGAGAAAGAAAATGATGATGGTACTGTTTGCTGGAAAGCTGACTATGTAACGGGAAATCTGGTATCAGGCTCATATAATTCTGATAAAGTATCTTATTCGAAAGAGGATGTTTACTTTAAATATAGCTCTAAATATGCAGATACAGTTAAGAGTAATGACCTTGATGCAGCCATATGTGATGTATTTGAATACTGTGATAAACATATAGGTGAGATTGAAAAATACTCAGATGGAATAGAAGTGCCTGATATAAAGATTATTCAAACTAGTGCTGAGAATGGTAGTGGATATGCCCGATATGGGGTCGTGGCGATGTCTGAAGATTTCATGTCGCCAGGTACTCTTAAGGATAGCAAAGCTGGAACCAATATGAATGAAACTTTCATGCATGAGATTATTCATCTATACTGGGGAGATCTTGGTCTTATCTGTGACGATGATGGCTTATGGTCAGCGGAAGGACTTACTGTATTTACTACTTATAGAATCGTGAAAGAAAAATATGGTGAATTATATGCAAAGAAATACTATGTGGATAAATGGGAGCAGGATGTTAAGTATTTGAATAATAATTTCTACTACAGGCATCCAGAGTATTTAGATAAGCTCCCGGATAGTTATAGAGCTGGTATAGAAACAAGTGTATCTTCTCTAAAAAAATACAGCCTTATGCCACTTATGCTTCTTAAAGCAGAGGAAAAGCTTGGCGGAGAAAAAGAGATGGACAAGGTGCTGCAAGAATTATATTCAAAAAACATAGAGTATCAGGAGTTAGGAACTGGCTGTACTATGCAGGATTTTCTGGATATAGCTGGACTTACAGAGGAGGATCTGGAGATTGAGTAAGATATTTAAATATGATCTTAAGATCATTTTACTAAAACCATATATACTTGCTATGCTGATAGTTACGATAACATATTCTTATCTCATTTTGTCAAGTGAGATAATACTTGGAATATCTGACACAGCTCCCTTCTCAGGCTGGAGCTTCGGAGCATTCCTTGGAAAAACTACGATGGTTTCACTTCTTGTAAGTTTCTTTATTCTTTCAAATCTATATTCAAAGAGACAGAAGCAGGTCAGTATACTGGCTGATGTAACAGGCTTCTCTATTCGGAAAAGAATGCTGATAAGAAATGTTATAATCGGCGGCTTCTTTCTACTAAGTAACCTTCTGATCTTTGTGGAAGGCTGTATATTCCTTTATGCTATCTTTGGAAAAATATATATAGGAACTTATATAGTTGAGTGGCTGCTAATAACTATTCCATGTCTTTTTATCCTGTTGGGAGCAGGCAACCTTCTAGGAAGGATAAGTCCTGCGCTCGTATATATATTTATGGCTGTTATTATAGTAATGGCAGTTATTCTAAGAGAATTTGGAATAGATATAAATGGAGCAAATTACTTTGAGGTTGTTTCATCTGCCCTTGAATCACTTAAGGGAGGTGAGACTCCATTTACCATAACTCCGCAGTATTTGTGTACAAGACTCATGTACATGATATTCGGCATAGTAGCACTTATAGCTGTTTCTATGAGAGTAGGAGAAAAGAGCAGGATATCTTTTGAGAAATAACATTATTTTAATAATGGATTAAAATATGAGATGCTTCTCCTGAGAGGTAAAGTCGGGAAAGTGAATCTCGTAGAAAGTCTCAAAGATAACCGCGAGTAGACCCGCAAAAACTCACCGCGGAGAAATGGAGCTAGGTTGAGTGATTCCTTCTGTATTCCAGGGGCCTGCATTTGTAGTAGTCATGGAACACCTTGGCGAAGCGGCCCTGATTTGAAAATCCTATACTACTCGCAATATCGAAAATTGAGAGTGAAGTATTCTGCAGTTTATCTGCGGCGTACTTCATTCTTTTTTCTTTCATATAGTCTGATATGCAGGAGCCGTATACTTCTTTGAAGTAATTTTTGAGGCTGGTTTCACTAACCCCCAGTTCTGCAGCAATCTCGCGAACGGCTATATGTCTGCTGAGGTCGTGTGTCAGAATATCATGTGCTCGTCTTGCCATAGCTGCCTGACCAGAAGTGAGGTAGCTCGACTTGGAAGGGGACACAACTTCTTCGGAGATTAGCAGCTCAAAGATCTCGAGAACTTTAAGTCGGATTCTTCCCAGATTCCTGGTTGTAAGAATCTGATAGAGTTCCTTGAATGCTGTTAGTAGCCTTGCGTCAGCTTTCCCAATAAAGGTTTCAGTTTGATTCAGATACTTCGATATTAGAAGGTCCATATCTATAGAGAAGACTCTTAGATAATCACTTGTGGTTTTATCTATCATACTTTCGATAATACTTATCTCCAGGCCTGTGTACTTTCCAAGTGGATAGTAGAAGGCATCCATATGTCTCTTTCTAGCTATGCACGTAAGCTGTGGAGATATGTAGCTCACTGCTTCTCCCGGGTGCTTAAACTCACATCTTCCTGATAGACACTGATTGATAGTTGTTAGTTCGTAGTCGTATGTATTTTCATCAAATGGGATAGACGGACCGGTCGCTTCATTTAGTGAGAGGTATATTCCTGTGATGATTGGGAAGATAGTAACCTTAATGCTTCCTGTATCATAGTCAGCGCTCAGTTCTTTTATATCATTTTTTGAAAAAAGCATTTCCTTTACAGCTGCTGAAAACTTGTCATGCTGGCTCATAAATGTTCCTCCAAAGATTAATGTTAAATGAACCTTTTTTGGCTAAATTGGTATAGAAATCCCCAAAGGTTATATATATTATACACAAGTTAGAAAGCTATAACAAATGGATTTTTAATCAAGGAGGAGCAGGAAAAGGATGAAATTAACAGATACTAAGGAAGGATACCAGGGCAGAGTGGTATCTATGGATGGCGACAGTCATATGATAAGTCGCGCAGTGTCTATAGGTATAGTGCCAGGTGGTATAGTGAAGGTCTTTAAAAATAGGCGTAAGCAGCCGGTTCTTATATATAGCCGTGATTCGATGATTGCGCTTAATAGAGAAGATGCGGCATGCATCGTGGTTGAATAGTTTATCAGGAAAGAGGAAATGTGATGAAGAAGATAGCTTTACTGGGACAGCCAAATGCTGGAAAGTCCACCATATTTAATGGACTGACAGGTCTTAGGCAGCATGTTGGTAACTGGCCTGGAAAAACAGTTGAGAAAAAGGAAGGAACATTTATGGTGGACGGACAGGAGATTCTTGTGGCAGATTTGCCGGGAAGCTACAGCCTGTCTGCTAATTCAGACGAGGAGATTGTAACAAGGGATTATATAATCTCCGGAAATGCTGACATGGTCCTTATCATAATAGATGCGTCGCAGCTGGAGCGAAGCCTCTACATGATGGCAGATTATGCGGGTATCAAGGTGCCTGCAGTGCTCGTGCTGAATCTTATGGATGTAGCTAAGCAGAAGGGTATGACAATAGATACAGACGCCCTTAGTTCAAAGCTTGGCATTCCAGTTATTCCATTTGTAGCTGCAGATAAGAAGGGCTACGATAATCTGAAGAAGAAGCTTGTCAAGGCGCTTTCTGAGAAGAAATGTATGTCTATGGATGGCTTTGAAGAACAGTTCGTCAAAAAGGATTTTGGTTATGACGAAGTGAAGGAGCTTGTAAGTTCAGCAGAGAGTGATCAGGTTTCATCCTTCTGGTATGCGGCAAAGGCGCTGGAGTCAGATGAAAATGTAATGAGCATTCTGAAGAAGAAGCTTTCATCTGATGCATATAGTAAACTCGAAGCTAAAGTGAAGAGTATGGAAAAGGCAGCACTTACATCAGGTATCTGTAAGTTTGATGCAGTTCATGACCTGACAAGTGAAGTACTTAAGAAGAAGGCCGGAGCTGAGAAGTTATCCCGTTTTGACAGACTTGCAACTGGCAGAATAAGTGGAAAGATACTTGCCTTTGTTATGGTGCTATTGGCATTTGCAGTTGCTATGGTGATTGCGGCTCCAATCATGGGTATAGCGGGTATGATTCCTACAACTCTTAGTGAGCCTGTAGCAAGTGCTTTAAATGGATGGGGCGTTCATCCGTTCTTAGTTAATCTTATATCAGTAGTATTTCTGAATATTTTATTCTTCGTTTTATCTATGGCAGGTTTTGTGCTGGGTGTTAACTTTGCATTTTCAATCCTGGAAGAAGTTGGATATATGGCTCGTATATCTTTCGTATTCGACAATATGATGCGTAGACTTGGTCTTCAGGGAAAGAGTATATGCGCATTCTTCATGGGACTTGGTTGTACTATGGGTGGTGTTACAGGAACAAGAGTTCTGGATAATTATGGACAGAGACTTCTTGCCATGGCTCTTATATGGTCTGTTCCTTGTGGTTCGACCTGGTCGGTTATTCCAACTCTTGCAGCTGTCTTCTATGGTCCGGTTGGATCTATGGCAGTTACATTTGCAATAGTTGCAGTGATGTTTATCTCTATTATGCTAGTTTCACTCATTTTTGGAAAGAAGCTTTCTCCTGTTGAGCAGAGAACTGGTATAGTGATGGAGCTTCCTCCATATCATAAACCTAGATGGGGACATATAATCAGAACAACTCTTATAAAGGGCGTGGATGTATTTAAGCGTGCCCTTAGTACAGTACTTGTTGTATCCATAGTATTCTACGTGCTTTCTTATGCATGGAATGGAAAGACAAGTATACTGATGACAGTTGGTCAGGCTATAGAGCCTGTGACACATCTCTTCGGACTTACCTGGCAGGCATTTATGGCATTCCTTTCATCTATGCTTGCAAAGGAATCTATGCTTGGAGTCTTAGGTGCTCTCTTTGGTGGAGCAACAGATGTTACAAGCATTGCATTTAATGCAAAGAGTGGTATAGATACTTCGGTAATGAGTACTCTGCCTCAGTTCTTTACAAAGGCAGAAATGCTGGCCTTCCTATTCGCCGTATCCTTCAATATGCCTTGCGTCATGGCGATGAGTACAACCTATAAGGAAAACCATTCGAAGAAATGGACAGCAATAATTGCCTGCTACTATACAGCATTTTCGTTGGTGCTTGCATTTATCGCATATCATATAGGACTTATTATTTTCTAAAATAATTAAGTAAGCCGTTATGATTAGTTTCATAGCGGCTTTTTTTATTGCTTCATTGTATATAAATGGTCTAATTCGTTGACAACTCTACGGAAAAAAGTTATAACTAATTATAACCAGTTATAACTGAGAAAGAAAAGTTATAACCAGTTATAACTGGGAACCAAAAGTTATAACTAGTTATAACTGAAAAGAGGAGGCTTTGAATATGGCTAATCCATTTACTATGTCCTTCGGGCTTGAACCCAAAGAATATATATCAAGATCTTTACAAACAAGTAAAGTAATCGAAGATTTTACTAGTGAGTCACCATCAAATTACTTATATATGATATCTGGTGTAAGGGGAGCAGGAAAAACGGTTCTCTTATCTAACTTAACTAACCATTTTGAAGGTATGAAAAAATGGATTGTTATAAATGTTTCGCCTGATACAGATATTCTTAATTCTATTGCTGCATATTTATATAGTAAACAGTCCATTCATAGCTTATTTACTGATGCGCAGATTGATCTGTCAGGACTTGGTATAGGTGTGTCGCTTAAGAATGCAACTCCAATATTTGATATTACTTTTGCACTCGAAAAGTTACTTGTGACACTGAATAAAAAGGGATATAAGGTACTCATTTCTATAGATGAGATAGTAAATAATCAAAATGTTCGAGCTTTTTCAAGTGTATTTCAGCTACTTCTTAGAAAGAAGCTTCCATTATTCTTGCTAATGACAGGACTATATGAAAATATAAACAATCTTCAAAATGAAAAAACTCTAACATTTCTTTATCGAGCTCCTAAGATATATCTGGAGCCGCTTAATTCATTTTCAATAGCTGCTAGTTATAAATCGATTCTAAAAGTAAATGATGATACAGCGAAGGAAATGTCGAAGCTTACCAGCGGATATGCTTATGCGTATCAGGTTCTTGGATATTTATATTGGGAGAAGATTATAGAAGAAAAGTCGTGCACGAGCCTAGATGACATTATTGTTGATTATGATAGAACACTAGGTGAATATGTTTACGAAAAAATATGGTACGAACTACCAGCTACTGAAAAGAAAGTAATCGCATTATTAGTAGAAAATGGTGAAATGAAAACAGGTGATATCAAGGAGCAATTAGGTTTAACGGACAGCAAGTTATCTGTATATAGAGATCGCCTGAAACGTAAAGGACTTATTAATACTTCGAATTATGGATACATATCACTTATACTTCCGCGATTTGCGGAAATTGTAAAGTTCTGGGTAGATTAAGTGATATAGCATACAATATGTATAGTGACAAAATCATTATAAGCGGAGGGGATGACTATGGATTTATCGTTTATAACTGTAAATGCACAAAATAGTATAAGAATTGATGCAAATGGAACGATTATATATGTTGATCCATTTCAAATTGATGGGGAAAATCATGACGCTGATTTTATCTTTATTACACATGATCATTATGATCACTACTCACTTGAAAGTATCAATAAAATATTGCAGCGAGAGACGGCATTTATTGTTCCGATAGCTATGGATAAGAACGTTAGAAAGAATACTCCTGTGGGTATTAATCATCCGGTCGAACCTGGAAAATTCTACGAAGTAAATGGTATAAGCTTTGAAACAGTTGCAATGTACAATAAGTTGAAACCATTTCATCTTAAGAAGGCCGGTTGGTGTGGATATATCATCGAGGTGGCCGGAACGCGTATTTATATAGCAGGTGATATTGATAATATAGATGAGGCAAAGACAGTAAAATGTGATGTAGCCATGATACCAATTGGCGGCTTCTATACCATGAATTATAAGGAAGGAGCGGATCTCATCAACACTATGAAACCAAAGGCTGCTATTCCGACTCATTATGGAACGGCCGTTGGAAGTCCATCTGATGGAGAGAACTTCGCAAAGCTTGTAGATAAGGATATACAGGTGGAGATTAAACTTTCATTCTAAAAATCAGCATTTATTCAAAAACAAAATGGAGCATAAATATCAAAATGGAGTGGCACATTCGATAAGAATGTGCCATTATTATGTCTGCTGATTAGATAAGACTAATATTATTAAGCTAATACTAATCCGTAATGATAAGAAGAGGTTTAGATATGAATGATAATTTGATAAGTGGTGTCCTGCAAAACAAAGGCTTTGGATCAAATGTTCAGTCTGTCGCTGAGAATGATAATGCTCACGTTCTTAGGATTCAGTCGTCTACAGGAGAAGGCTATATGACCCTCTATATTGTGATGAAGGGTGTATACGTTATGTTTGACGAGTTTCATCTGGAGTCCTGCGAGTCTGAGTTCAAGAATATGAAAAATGTATTCTGCATCGATCATTGCAGGCAGGGAAGAATAGAACATGAGAATCTTATAGGAGATAAGTTCTATATGGAATCCGGTGATCTGAAGCTTGGAAGACGAATAAATCATTCGGGGAGTATTCATATGCCGAATGGCTACTACTATGGCATGACCATAGGCTTTGAAATCGGAGAAGCAGAAAAAAGTATAAAGAGCGAGCTTTCAGGAGTTGATATAGATATAGGTGCTATCGTTGAAAAGTTCAGTTCAGATAAAGAATACTTTATCAGAAAAGATAGCCTTCTAAAAAATGATGAGTATATAGACCATGTACTTAGTGAAATGTATAACGTTCCAAAAGAGATAAGAATGGATCTTTTTAAAGTGAAGATAATGGAGCTTCTGCTTAGGCTGAAGATGCTGGATAAGACTTTATATACTGATGACAGGATATATATTCCTGCAGGCCAGGCAGAGAAAATAAAGGAAGTCCATAAGCTGATCATAGATTCTCCGAGTAAGAACTATACAGTTGAGGTGCTGTCCCAAATGTTTGACATTCCGGAATCTACACTTAGGAAAAACTTCCGCGAGATATACGGAAGTCCGATATATAAATACATAAAGAAGTTCAAGATAAATAAAGCTGCGGAGCTGCTAAAAAGTGATAGGAGTCTTAAAGTTTCGGATGTAGCAGAAAGTGTGGGCTATGATAATCCCTCTAAGTTTGCAGCTGCATTTAAGGATGTAATGGGAATAACCCCTTTGGAAT
>CACWGK010000065.1:334-13089 GCA_902760415.1 uncultured Lachnospiraceae bacterium | reverse complement strand
AGATGAAATCATCAGACAATTGGTTTAAGACGCTACTGTCTTATGCGAAGGGCAGTGGTACAAAGCTTGTTATATCAGTAATACTTTCTGTAATTAGTCTGGTATCAGGTATAGTACCGTACTTCTGTGTATATAAGATGCTTGATGCATATATGACGAGCGGACTAGATAAGGAGACAGTGCTTTTCTGGGGATTAGTGGCACTCGGAATGTATTTTGTAAAGGTTTTGTCGTTCGGTTTATCCACAGGAATATCGCATAATGTTGCATTTAATGTCCTAGAAGGAATGAGACTTAAGGTTGCGGATGTATTTATGAAAGCTCCTCTGGGAGAAGTATATGCTCACTCCATCGGTGAGATAAAAGGAATCATAGTAGATAAGATTGAAGATATAGAGCCGCCTCTTGCACATTTTGTTCCAGAGGGTTCGGGACATTTGGTACTACCAATAGTAAGTTTTATCGCTCTATGCATGATTGATATAAGAGTTGCCCTCGGAGCACTTGTGGCACTTCCTATAGGAATACTTTTTATGGCGCTGACATTTTCTATAAGTGGCAGAAATCTGGCTAAATACCAGGAAGCAAATGCTCATATGAACAGCGTTATAGTTGAATATATCGAGGGAATTGAAGTTATAAAGGCCTTTGGTAAGACCGGTGTAAGTTATGAGAAATATGCCGGTGCCATTATGGATTATCGTGACTTTGTTATCGAATGGCTGAAGGATACCTGGGTTACTATGAAACTGGCATTTGCATTTATGCCTGCAACTCTTCTGGGTGTTGTTCCTATTAGTGTTCTTCTGATAGACAAGGGAAGTATGACTGTTTCTGAAATGGCTCTCGCAGTTATGCTTGCTATGTCTATGGTCATAAGTATGACAAAGATTGAGGTATTCTCCAACAGCCTTAGAGAAATGGAGTATACAGTTAAAGAGATACAGAAGCTTTTTGATATGAAGACACTTAGTGAACCAAGTGTGGAGAAGATACCTGAAAGATATGATGTTAAGCTGAAAAATATTCATTTTACTTATGATGAAAAGGAAGGCGAGGTGCTTCACGGAATAGATCTTGCTCTTCCAGAAGGAAGCTTTACTGCGCTTGTGGGACCGAGCGGTGGAGGTAAGTCTACTGTTGCGAAGTTGATAGCCAGGTTCTGGGACACGACTAGTGGAAGTATAGAAATCGGTGGAGTAGATATAAAGGACATGAAGGTGACAAGTCTTGCAAATCTTGTAAGCTTTGTTACTCAGGATAACTTCCTCTTCAGATGTTCTCTCCTTGAGAATATAAGACTGGGAAATCCAAATGCTACGGATGAAGAGGTTAAAGCAGCGGCCCGTGCGGCGTGCTGTGAGGAATTCATCCTGAAGCTTCCTGATGGATATAACACATCCGCCGGCGAAGCAGGAAAGAGACTTTCTGGTGGTGAGAGACAGCGTATTGCCATAGCGAGAATGATGCTGAAAAATGCACCTATAGTAATACTGGACGAAGCAACAGCATTTACGGATCCTGAAAATGAGGATAAGCTTCAGCAGTCTATAGCAGCTCTTACCAAGAATAAGACTCTTCTTGTCATAGCTCATAGACTGTCTACGATTAAAGAAGCAGATAACATAGTAGTTCTAAGTGATGGAAAGATCGAAGCATCTGGAAAGCAGGATGAGCTTATGGAGAAGTGTCCGCTTTATAACAGAATGTGGCAGGCACATATAGGTGCAAGAAAATGGTCTGCAGGAAAGGCGGGTAGATAGAATGTTCAGTACAGTTAAAAGAATAATAGCATGGTGCGGAGATTTTAAGGGCGACCTGTTTTTAGGATTTGTATTCTCCTTCTTTTCATCCTGGATGGTAGCGGCACCGGTGGCTTTTGCGGGATTTACAATAGCCCAGATAGTTGAAACCTTAAAGGCGGGAGATAACATTTCGAATATATTATGGCTTAAGTGCCTTGGAGTTATAGTTGGACTTACAATAGGAAGATTTCTCTTTGATTATCTTAAGGCGAGATACCATGAGAAGATAGGATATCTGCTTATCGCAAGAGACAGGATAAAGATTGGTGAAGCTCTGAAGAGAGTTTCCCTTGGATATTTCCAAACTAACGATTCCGGCGCCATACTTAATGCCATAACTACAGGACTCCATACTCTTGAAAATATGGGAATAAGAATGGTGGATAACTTCGTAGGAGGTTATCTGAACTTTATCTGTATCCTCATATTCCTAGGAGTTATGTGTCCGAAGACGGCTCTTATTGCAGTAATCGGAGTGGTTGTTTCATTTATCTTTCTTAGTATGATATCGCATCACAGCAGTCAGAATACTAAGGTCTTAAATGCAGAAAATGAGAGACTTACACAGGCTGCACTTGAATATACAAGAGGACTTCCTGTAGTTAAATCTTTCGGAATGGAAGGCGCATCTATTGCTTCATTTAGAGATGCGGTAGCTAGTGCTAAGAAAATTGCTCTAAAGATAGAATGCGGATTTATTCCTTATAACTGCCTGCACCTTTTTGCTTTAAAGGCTGCGAGTGTCTGGATGGTAATGTCTGTAATGTATGCGGGAATTGCTGGGGATATGGAGCTTAAGTTTGTTATAGTAGTAGCATTTCTCTCTATGTCTATATTCGGAAGTGTGGAACCGATAGCTGATAGCGCACACGTTCTGGCAGTAATAAATAATGCTCTGGATAAGTTAAATGAAATCTCTGAAGGCAGTCTCTTAGATGAAAAGGGAACAGATATTAAGCCAGAGAGATTCGATATAGAATTTGAAAATGTAGACTTCTCATATGACAACAAGAGAAAGATCCTGAAGGATGTATCCTTTAAGCTTCTGGAGGGAAGTACTACTGCAATCGTTGGTCCTTCAGGAAGTGGTAAGACTACTATATGTAATCTGATTGCAAGATTCTACGATACAACTTCTGGAAGCATATCTCTGGGAGGGCATAAGCTTACTGAGTTCACCTGTGACAGCCTTCTCTCTAATATCTCTATGGTATTCCAGAATGTATATCTCTTTAATGACACCATAAGAGCTAATATCTGTTTTGGTAGAGATAATGTAACTGAAGAAGAAATGATAGAGGCTGCAAAGAAGGCCAGATGTCACGACTTTATTATGGAGCTGCCGGATGGATATGATACCGTGATAGGAGAAGGCGGCGGAACACTGTCAGGAGGACAGAAACAGAGAATATCTATAGCGAGAGCGATACTTAAGGATGCTCCTATCATAATCCTCGATGAATCGACAGCCAGTATCGATCCAGAAAATGAGCATCTTATTCAGGGTGCTATAACAGAGCTTTCAAAGGGTAAGACAGTTATTATAATAGCCCATAGACTTGCAACTATAGAATCGGTAGATCAAATCCTGGTTGTAGATAATGGATGCTTGATAGAGAAAGGCACTCATAACGAACTCATTTCCCATGGTGGTAAATACAGCGAGTTCGTAAAGATAAGGCAGAAGGCTGAGAACTGGCAGATGGCATAAGATAGTCTCTAATTATTTGTATTGAAATGTTTTAAATGATATGATAATATCCCTAGTTAGTTAAATCTAATTATAATTATGGAGGTTTAATAATGGAATCTAAGAAACTAACACCGAAGGACTTTATTACGGTTGGAATCTTTACCGCCATATTACTTGTGGTTGAGTTTGCCTGTGGAATACTCGGGTATATTCATCCTTATATTGTAGCTTCATATGTAGTTATGATACCTCTTGCCGGATCCATATCGATGATGCTTTTCTATTCAAAGGTAGAGAAGTTTGGAATGATTACGATAATGTCGATAATTATAGCAATCATGATGTTTGTACTCGGCATGGGATATCTGGGAGCGCCACTCATTATATTAACTGGAGTAATCGCTGATCTGATAGCAAGATCAGGAGAGTATAAGAGCTTTAAGAAGATAGTTATTAGTTATGGAGTATTCAGTCTATGGGTATGTGCTAACTATTTCCCAGTTGTTGTAACAGCAGATTCTTACAGACAGGGACTCTTGGATGAAGGTTACTCAGTAGAGTACTGTGATAATCTCTTTAGAGCTGTTAATTCTAAAACACTGCTTGTTCTTCTTGTGGTTTGCTTTATATTTGGATGCATCGGTGCTTTTGTTGGAAAGGCAGTAGTTAAGAAGCATTTTGAGAAGGCGGGCATAGTATAAATGAGTCTAAAGCTTGATCCAAGGACTAAGCTATTTATGGTTCTTGTTGTTTCTACAATAATAATGATGAGTGCAACTACTACACTTCAGTGGATAATCAGACTAGTCATTACTTTGATACCAATCGGTCTTCTAATAGTAGAAAAGAAGTATGCAAGTGCTATCAGATTCTTGGTAATGTATGCTGTCGCACTTATTCTTATGCTTAGATTTCTATCAGAAAAACCTGATGGGTTTATTAAATCCTTGCTTATTGGTTACTGCGGAATAGTAGTGCAGTTTCTTCCTTCAATCATAACTGCCTGGTATGTTGTAAGAACTACAAAGATAGGAGAGTTAATGTCAGCTATGCAGAAGATGCATGTGCCTGATGGAATCACTATATCTCTTGCGGTTGTTATGAGATTCTTCCCAACTATCAAGGAAGAGTATGCATCTATAAGAGATGCTATGAAGATGCGCGGAGTCATGCTAGGTGGTGGAAATGCATTTAGAATGGTGGAGTACAGAATGATTCCCCTGCTCTTTTCATGCGTGAGTATCGGAGATGAACTATCGGCAGCAGCTATAACAAGAGGTCTTGGAGGAAAGGTAAAAAGAACGAGCGTTGTAGAGCTGAAACTCAAAGCAGCTGATTATGCATTTATATTCATTTTTACACTAGCTACTGCAAGCTTTATATTCTTTAAGTACTTAAAATGATAGAAGATATTATAGAAATAAAAAATGTAAGTTTTAAATATAAAGGTTCAGAAGAAGGACTGCTGAAGGATGTTTCACTCTCTATAAAAAAGGGTGAGACAGTTCTGCTTACAGGTGCTTCAGGTTCTGGAAAGACTACCATCATAAGGCTGATAAATGGCCTTATACCCCATTATTACCAAGGTGAACTGTCGGGTGATGTAGTGGTAGCTGGCAAGGATATAAGAACTACGGAATTATATGATCTTGCAGGAACAGTTGGTACAGTATTTCAGAATCCAAGAAGTCAGTTCTTTTCTGTAGATACTGACGGTGAGATTGCATTTGGTCCTGAGAATGTGGGACTCGATCCCAAGGAGATAAAAAAACGCTCGAGCACGATATCTAGAGAAATGAAGCTAGAACCTCTTCTTGGAAGAAGTCTCTTTGAACTCTCTGGAGGAGAGAAACAAAAAATAGCCTGCGCATCAGTATCGGCGCTTATGCCGGATGTTATCCTCCTAGATGAACCTTCATCGAATCTTGACTGGAATGCTATGGAGGATCTGAAAGAATCTATAGCTAGATGGAAAGCAGAGGGAAAGACGGTAGTAATCTCGGAACATAGGCTTTGGTATCTGAAAGCTCTGGTTGATAGAATTATCTATATGAATAAAGGAAAGATAGAGCATGAATGGAGCCGAAATGAGTTTGCTGCATTTGACGAGAACGAAGTAAAGCGACTTAAGCTTCGTCCTGTAAAATTAGAAGAGAACTTTATAGAGAACTTCAGAAATGGACGATTGTCTGGACATAATGTTGTAGATAGGGATATCCAGAAGGATGACATAATTCTTAAGGATTTCTACTTTGCTTATGATCAAAAGCCATATTTCTTTTTTAAGCATAAGTTATCTGCTGAAGATGGAGATATGCTAAGCCTTAATATTCCGAGACTCGCGCTTCCTAAAGGAAAAGTTATCGCAGTTACAGGTAGAAATGGAGCGGGTAAGTCTACATTTCTAAGGTGCGTGTGCGGACTTGAAAAGGATTGTAAAGGCGTGATTGAGGAAGATCAGCATGTGTACAAGGGAAGAAAGAGATTAAAGCTAAGTTATATGGTGATGCAGGATGTAAATCATCAGCTCTTTACGGACAGTGTAGAATCAGAGGTTCTTCTCTCTATGGAGAAGGAAGACACAGCAAGATGTGATGAGATACTGTCGGAACTTGGAATACTGGAATATAAGGATAAGCATCCTATGGCACTATCAGGTGGACAGAAACAGAGAGTGGCGATAGCATCAGCCATAGGAGCTGAAGCGAAGTTGCTGCTTTTTGATGAACCGACTTCGGGCCTTGATTTTGCACATATGGAGAAGGTTGGTGAACTATTAAAAGATTTAGCTGAGTCTGGAAAGACAGTTCTGGTTTCAACCCATGATCCAGAGCTTATAGATAAATGTTGTGATTATGTCTTATGTATAGATAGAGGTAAGATTATAGCGGATGACTAATAGACTAACTAGCAAAGATTTATCAGAATATACTAGTGGAATAAAAAGATTACCGGCTAAGTATGGCATTATGGAGATATCTGAGAAAAGAAGCCGAAGTGATATCATTTATAATGATTGGACTATGAGCTTTAATCAGGATATATCAGCTGAGAGAGAAGAGGCAAAGAACGCTGATGAGGTTCAGATTATCTTTAATCTAAATCAGGATATTGAATGGAACAAGAAGGAGCAGTCTACTGGTAGGGAAGAAGTAGTTACCATGAATGTGGGAGAGCTTTGCATATATAGGTATAAAAATGAGAGCTCTTCTATGATTTACAAAAAGGGAATCGATTTTAAGTTTAAAAGCATTCAGATGCCAAGAGTGAGATTCGAAGAACTATTAGGCTCCTATTTTACTGATGAAAGATTTTCAGCTATTAAAAATGAGATATATTCATGTGTTCATGTTACAGCGATAACTCCGAAGATGTATCGGATTCTTTCTGAAATAGACTGTGCAGAAAAGTATGCTGAATTCAGTGGAATATTTTTAGAAGGGAAGATGATAGAGCTCTTGGGGATTGTGCTATATAATTTGTTTCAAGCTGGTAACGTCGGAACAGAAGAGCCTGTAAAGCTTGATAAAAGAGATGCAGATCTTATTGAAAAACTCAGGAAAGATATACAGCTAAATCCATCCAGAGATTACAACGTAGAGCGAATCGCAGGGGAGTTAGGAGTAAGTAAGAGCAAGCTTGTTAGACTGTTCCGCAGTATGTATGGAACATCAATTCATAGCTATGTACAGGAGCAAAGACTTGAATATGCAGCATCGCTTTTCAATTCAGGATATAGAAATGTTACTGAGGTAGCAACCTTAGCAGGATATAATAATCTGAGTCATTTTGCTAAGGAGTTTACCAAGAGATATGGGATAACTCCGAAGAAATACTCCATGGCGCGCACGATTTAGATTATAAATGCTCCATTTGTGTTAAAAAATTATCCTTAATTGTTAGAAATAAAATATGAAATATTATAGAATGCCACGTGGTTAGACAAAACTAACTACGTGGCTTTTTGCATTTCTAGTTAGATTTTTTTACGAAAGGATGGGAAATATGTTTAAGAAAGTATCACCTTATATAGGAGAGTATAAGAAGTATACGGTGCTGGCGGCGGTGCTTATGTGTATTGGCATAGTGGCTAGTATATTGCCGTATTTCTTTATATATCAGCTTCTTGGACCGCTTACGAGGGGAGAAGATCTGGATATAAAATATGCAGTTCTCAGGATAGTTTATATATTAATATCCGAAGCAGTGTATGGAGTTCTTTATACACAGGGACTTATATATTCTCATATAAGTGCATATAACACACTTAAGAACCTAAGGACATCGCTGCAGCGAAAGCTTGAGAATCAGCCGCTTGGAAATATTATGGATATAGGAACCGGAAGGCTTAAGAAGGTTTTTATTGATGATATAGATCAGATAGAGCTTTTGCTTGCTCATGCCATACCTGAAGGTATAGCCAATATATTTATTCCGATTCTTATAATAGTGCTTATGTTTATCTTTAACTGGAAGCTAGGACTCCTGTCTCTTGTTCCTATAGTAGTTGGACTTCTTGCCATGGGAATGATGATGAAAGCCGGCTTTGCGAAGATGAATGATTATTACGAAGCAGCCTCAAAGATGAACAATACAATCATCGAATATATAAATGGAATGGAAGTAGTGAAGGTATTCAATAAGGATGGAGATTCCTATAAAAGATTTGGAGACACAGTACGAAATTACCGTGATTTTACTATCGCATGGTTTAAAGTTTGCTGGCCTTGGATGGCAACATACAGCAGTGTTCTTCCATGTCTTGTTCTGCTCATCCTTCCAGTTGGATCACTTATGGTACTGAGCGGAGCGATTCCATTAGATAAGCTGATACTTGTTATATGTATGTCATTTGCGGTTGGTCCTTCATTTCTTAAGGCCCTAAACTTCGCTGGAAAGTTTCCACAGCTGGACTTCAAGATAAATGAGCTGGAAAAGCTTCTGGAGCATCCACCACTCAAGGCGGGAACCTCAGATTTTAGAGGGGATAATCTAAATGTGGAATATAAAAATGTACACTTTTCATATAAGGAAGTGGAGGTTCTGCACGGAATTAGTCTTGACTTAAGACAGGGTGAAACTACAGCTCTGGTTGGCGAATCTGGAAGTGGAAAGTCTACTCTTGCGAAGTTGCTGGTTCATTACTATGACCTGGACGGCGGCTCGATCAGTATAGGCGGCCAGGATATAACAGATATGTCGCTATATGCATTAAATGAAAAGGTTGCATATGTGGCCCAGGAGCAGTTCCTCTTTAATACTACAATCTACGATAACATTTTGATTGGTAAGCCAGATGCTACTCGCGAAGAAGTCTTGGAAGCTGCGGCAAGGGCACAGTGTAATGAGTTCCTGGATAGACTTCCAAAGGGAATAGATACAGCTGTTGGAGATGGAGGCAAGATGCTTTCAGGAGGAGAGAGACAGCGTGTCGCTCTAGCGAGAGCCATACTTAAGAATGCTCCTATCATAGTGTTGGATGAAGCAACTGCATTTATGGATCCTGAAAATGAGGAGAAAATGAATGCGGCAATCGATGAGATAATCAGAGGAAAAACTGTAATAGTAATAGCGCATAGATTATCCACTATTAAGAATGCAGATAAGATATGTGTCCTTAAGGAAGGCAGTCTCATCGCTTCGGGTACTCACAGTGACCTGCTTGAAACAAGTGAGGAATATGCAAAGCTATGGAATGCATCAGTTAGTGCCAGCATATGGAAGATACGAGATTAGTATAGAGATTTCTAATTAGCTAGAAAGGAGATTCTTATGATTAAGATAATGCATAGACTTATCAATATGACAGGAAGATATAAGAAGAGAATCAGATGTTCTTATATATCTTCCTTAATAAAGGGCATATTTATGAGAATGCCTATGGTTCTCTGCTTTTTTGCAATAAGTATGTTTATGCAGGATAAGATGGAGAAGAAGATATGTTTATATATGTTGATAGGTGTAATAGCCAGTGTAATTCTGGAAGCTATATTTGAACATATCACAAATGTTCTCGAGTCTGCAGCTGGATATATGGTATTTGCAGATATGAGAAATAGACTAGGGGATCATCTTAGAAAGTTACCTATGGGATATTTTACAGAAGGAAATATAGGAAAGATAAGTTCGATACTTTCTACCGATATGGTCTTCATCGAAGAAAACTGTATGGCAGTTCTAGCGGAAACTGTAACATTTATGATATCCCAGGGAATTATGGTTATTATGATGTTTTTCCTGAACTGGAAGATAGGAATACTGACACTGATCATTACTGGAGTTTTTATTCTGGTTGGTAATCTAATGATGAAGAATACTCTCGAGCATTCTGAGAAGAAACAGGAATACAGTGAACATCTTACAGATGCGGTGCTGGACTTCACAGAAGGAATAGGAATTATAAAGTCTTATAACCTTCTGGGAGATAAGTCGAAGTCTCTTACAGAGAACTTCAAAAAATCCTGTGATGAGAGTATTGCCTTTGAAGTGGATTATTCTCCATGGGCAAGAGCTATGTATCTTACATATGGAATAGGTACAGCAGCGACTCTTGGGCTGGGATACTACTTATATAATCTTGGAGAGCTAAGAGCCGATTACTTTGTTGGTCTTATCATATTTCTCTTTGATCTTTTTGTTTCAATCAAGGCCTATTATGGACAGATTGCAAGACTTACAGTTACCTCTGCTTGCCTCGACAGGATAGAAGCTGTGTTTGCGGAGAAGGAGCTAGAGGATACTGGTAAAGAGGTACTAGAATTAAGTAATACGAGTGGAAAAGATATAGCGAAGAATATAGGTGATAGTTCAGAGATTGAATATAAAAATGTAACATTTGGATATACGGATAAAGATGTTCTGAAGAATGTATCCTTCTCAATTAGACAGGGAGAAATGACAGCATTGGTTGGTCCTTCGGGCGGTGGTAAATCGACCATCGCAAATCTTCTTGCAAGATTTTGGGATGTGAAGGATGGAAGTATAAAAGTAAGAGGAAAGGATATTAGGGATGTATCCCTTGGAAGCCTGATGGATAGTATCAGTATGGTATTCCAGAGAGTATATCTATTCCAGGATACGGTAGCTAACAATATCTCCATCGGTCGTCCTGATGCTACTAGAGAAGAAGTGATTGAAGCTGCGAAAAAAGCGAGATGCTACGACTTTATTATGCAACTGCCAGAGGGCTTTGATACGGTTATCGGAGAAGGTGGAGCCTCCCTTTCAGGTGGAGAAAAGCAGAGGATATCTATAGCGAGATGTATACTTAAGGATTCTCCAATAGTAATTCTGGATGAGGCTACAGCAAGTGTAGATGCTGATAATGAAAGAGCTATACAGGAGGCTATCTCTGAACTTTGTAAGGACAAGACGCTTCTGGTAATAGCGCATAGACTTAAGACTATCAAAGATGCGGATCAGATACTTCTTATCTCAGATGGAGAGATAAAAGAAAGAGGAACCCACGATGAACTGATGTCTATAGGTGGGCAGTATTCGCATATGGTAGAACTTACGGCATAATGCCTATAATTCAGTAAATCTATCAAAATAAATATCCAACAATCATGGCTGTCAGTTCGCGTATGACAGCCTTTTTGTTTTTGCCGCCGTTATGAAACATCGTGTCATGTACTGCGGCTTCGACTGTTGTAAGGATTAGGTAAGATGTAGTTTTTAAATCCTTGACCTTTAGTTCATCTTTATAGGCTGAGAGCACGGAAATAAACATTTGAGTCAGCCCCTTTTTGTGAACCATTTCGATTTCTCTGAATTCATCTGACTGTTCTGAAAGAGATGCAATCTCACGCTGAAATGCGGTCTCATATTCATGACCTTTAAATACTGTTTCAATATATAGATATACAGTTTCTTCGATGGAAAGGTTGTCGGAATCTTCACTCAGATTCATAGGGGTAATGACAACATCATATATGTCAGCCACAAGCTCCTTATATAGGTCCTTTTTATCCTTGTAATATGAATAAAATGTACCGATAGATACACCGGCTTCTTTTGCTATCTCATTTGAACTAGTAGAGTGATAACCTTTTTCGGACATGAGTTTTATGGCAGCGTCTTTGATACGCTGCTTTTTTTCTATGCTTCTTTTCTGCTTTGGTACGCGGATTTCTTTATCGCCCATTTCTCTACTCCAATGACTGATTCATATCGCTATATTCTACTGTTCATAATAACCATAGTATAACACATTAAAATATTTAATCAAATTATAACATGAGTAAATACTCATATTTCTATTGACAAATAAAAAACCTGGTGATAATATTCGAAACATGAGCAAGTGCTCATATTATTAAATGTGTTATCTTGACTGGAATTCGGTCGGAAAGGAATAAATATGTATCTTGAAGTTAAAGGAATTAAGAAAAGTTATGGAGAAGGTGGAAGTTATATCCAGGTTTTAAAAGGGATAGACCTTTCGGTTGAAAAGGGAGTTATGTGTGTTATACAGGGAACCAGTGGTTCGGGCAAGTCGACCATGCTTAACTGTATCGGAGGGCTGGATAATGCAGATTCAGGCTCGATAAAGATAGAAGGGAAAGAGATAGTCGGACTTAAGAATAATGCTCTGTCAGACTATCGTAGGGACAACCTGGGTTTCATATTTCAGTTCTACAATCTAGTTCCTAATCTGACAGTAAGAGAGAATATAAAGGTATGTGAATATCTGACAGACAGTCCTATGGATATAGATGAGCTGCTGGATGTCTTAGGACTAACAGAGCATCAGAATAAGTTCCCGTCACAGCTATCGGGTGGTCAGCAGCAGAGATGCGCTATAGCGAGGGCTCTTGTTAAGAATCCGAAGCTGCTGCTATGCGATGAACCAACAGGAGCGCTAGACTCCAAAACTTCCCGTGACATTTTGATCCTGCTTGAAAAAGTAAATGAAAAATATGGAACAACCATGCTGATAGTTACTCATAATAATGCCATAAAAAACATGGTGGATCAGGTTGTAATCATGAAGGATGGAGAGATAAGGAAGTCTTATCTAAATGAAGCTAAAGTACCGGCTGCTGAACTGGAGGATCTGTAATGAGAGTATTAAATAATAGGATATGGCGAGAGTTCAGAACTCATTTCGGAAGATATCTGGCACTCTTTTTTATGATAGTACTTGGAATGTATCTTGTTGTAAGTGTTGCAGGAATGGCAGAAACAACTATTCAGGGGAGTAAGGAATATAACGATGAATGTAATCTTCAGGACGGACAGTTTACGACATTTAT
>CACWGK010000065.1:0-328 GCA_902760415.1 uncultured Lachnospiraceae bacterium | reverse complement strand
GAGGATATTCAGTATAGATGCTGATGTAGATAGAATAAATAGGATAGAACAAAATGGGAATAAAGATATTATCCGCATTTTTAAAAATCGTAAAAAGCTTAATCTATTAAAACTTGGTGAAGGAAGAATTCCTGAAGCTGCTAACGAACTAGTTATCATGAATCTCTATGCTGATAGAAATAACATCAAGGTCGGTGATTTAGTAGTTCTTGCTGGAAAGGAATATAAGGTAACAGGTATCGGATGTGTTCCTGACTATAATCTCACTGTAAAGAACTTTTCAGATATGACAGCAGATCCGGAAAGCGTTGGCGTGGCGCTTCTGAGC
>CACWGK010000064.1 GCA_902760415.1 uncultured Lachnospiraceae bacterium | reverse complement strand
GCTACAAAGCTTTCTGGTATCGATCCAAGAAAGGTATACTTCTGGGCATACTTCCTCATGAGTGTACTTGCAGGTTTCTCAGGACTCCTTGTTGCATCACGTATCGGTTCTGTTGATGGTAACATGGGTAACTCATACGAGATGGATGCTATCGCATCATGCTTCATCGGTGGAGCTTCTGCATACGGTGGTTCAGGTACAGTTCCTGGAATCATGATCGGTGCTATTCTCCTTGGTGTTATTAACCAGGGTATGTCAATATACGGACTTCCAGACCAGTGGCAGTACGTAGTAAAGGGAGCAGTTCTCCTTGTTGCAGTCGTATTCGATGTAGTATCGAATAAGAAGACTGGTAAATCATGATTGCTTTAATTATTTCTCATACAATTTATTAATTTCAAACCCAAGACAGATAAGTCTATAAAATCACAAAAAAACCCTCTTTTTATTACTGAAGGAAGATTGGAGATTTGTAATGAAGTTTGATGAAAAATTAACCAAGTTAATAACCAGAGCACTGGTGGCTGCTTATCTTATATATCTCGGATATAAGATCATAACAAGCAGTAGTTCAACCAACTCATGGTTTTTGCTCACTGTAATTGGCATAATCTTCCTTATTGCCGCCGTCGCATTCGGCTTCTATATGATACGACAATTTATAGTGAGTAAAAAATCTCCGAAAGAATGATGAAAAGGCACGAGTTCTCCCTCGTGCCTTTTCTCATATTTACGCAAATTGACACGGTCAAAAGCCATGTAGTAAAATATGAGTCAGCGATTACCTCCGACGTGAGAGGTGACTCAAAAATGAGTCACTTCTCACGTCGGAGGTAATAACTGACTCATTTTGTTTGGAAGGGGTATGTTGGTATGGATAAGAAGTCGAGTGGGAGTAGTAAGGCTATAGTTTGTGTATTTATGGTTATCGTCATAGGCCTTATTATATTCACGTTATTAAATCCTATGAGCGCAGGAGAGGGATATGAGAGTAAGTTTTATTCGACTCCTTTGGGTCTTGTTCCTCCATTAATTGCTATTATTCTTGCACTTATTACTAAAGAGGTTTATTCCTCACTCTTTATCGGTATCTTTAGTGGTGCTTTACTTTATTCTAACTTTAATCTCGAAATGACGATTAATACCATGTTCTTTAATGAAGAGGGTGGTATGTTATATAAGATAGCTGATTCATTTAATACAGGAATCCTGATGTTTATTGTTATACTCGGAATTCTCGTTGCACTTATGAATAAGGCAGGCGGATCAGCTGCATTTGGAGTGTGGGCTTCAAAGCGAATAAATACTCGTATCGGTGCTCAGATATCAACTATAGCTTTGGGCATGCTTATCTTTGTTGATGATTATTTCAATTGTCTCACTGTCGGAAGCGTTATGAAACCAGTTACCGATAGGCATAAAGTATCAAGAGCTAAGCTTTCTTATCTTATAGATGCGACTGCAGCTCCTATATGTATCATAGCACCTATCAGTTCGTGGGCTGCGGCTGTTACTTCGTCAGTTCCTGAGGACACCAACATCAACGGATTTCAGATATTCATGCGAACTATTCCCTATAATTACTATGCATTACTTACAATAGTTATGATGTTCCTTCTGGTGTTTAGACGTATAGATTATGGACCAATGAGGAATCATGAACTAAATGCCTACAAGGGTGACCTTTTCACAACTGGAAGTGCTGGTAAGGGAAATGAAGAGAAAATAAATGTGAGCAGTAAGGGAATCGTGCTGGATCTTGTTCTCCCAGTTGCTGTTCTTATCGTAGCTTGTATCTTTGGTATGGTATATACTGGTGGATTCTTTGATGGAGTAGATTTTATAACAGCATTTGCCGATGCTGATGCTTCAGTTGGACTTGTCTTAGGTGGCGTAGTAGCTGTGATCTTTACATTTTTCTATTATATGCTTCGAGAGGTTATAAGCTTTAATGAGTTTATGGAATGTATCACAGAAGGCTTTAAGACCATGGTTCCATCCGTTCTTATACTTGTCTTTGCATGGACACTTTCAGGTATGACAAATCTACTCGGGGCTAAGGAATATGTTGCTGGTCTTGTGGCAAAATCAGCGGTAGGACTTCAGTCAATGCTTCCTGCAGTAATATTCCTGGTGGCTCTGGGACTCGCATTTAGTACAGGTACATCCTGGGGTACCTTTGGAATCCTGATACCTATAGTAGTAGGAGTCTTCCCTAGCGGTGAAATGATGGTAATCTCCATATCTGCTTGTCTTGCTGGTGCTGTTTGCGGAGATCACTGTTCACCTATATCAGATACGACTATTATGGCTTCTGCAGGAGCAGAGTGTAATCATATAAATCATGTATCTACACAGCTACCATACGCGCTCACGTGTGCAGCGGTGTCTGTCGTCTCGTATATAATAGCCGGCTTCGTAAAGAATCCGATCATATGTTTGGTCAGTGGTGTAGTCCTAATGTTTGCTACAGTCTTTATCATAGAAAAAGTGATAGGTCGCGAGCCAATCGATACAGGCGACACCATCGTAGAACCAACCGACTCATTTGGCGGATTTCGGAGAGATTAGACAAAAAATAGTCAAAAAATCTTAGAAAATGACTTCTAATTGTATGATTCGTGGCATATTATGACTAAAAAAGGAAGAATATTGTAAATTTGTCCTATTGTGGCGTTTTTCAATATTTTGTATTATCTAAAATGTGGGGTAGAGAATATATGCTATAGTCGACAGACTTTAAAAGGGGTGAGAGAGGTCATTTATGAAAAATCTAAAATCTATTGTTACTTTTTGTTTGAGTGCAGCATTTGTATTGATGTTTGCACTTTTTAGTTTCCATGGGCGGGGGTCCACTGCAAATGCTGCAGATTATAAAAATCTGGTAGATATCGCAGATAGTTTCAGTATTTTATCTGTTACAGATAAAGATAAAAATAATATATATAATAATAATTCTACTTTATATTATGGAGATAACTTTTTTATACAGATTAAGTGGTCGTATTTAACTGATCCTAACCTTATAAGTAAAGAAGATATTATAACTTATACATTACCAACTGACGTTTACTTTCCTGATATACCAGAGGCTGAAAAACAGGAAGTAGAGTATAAAGGTGGTGTTAGTGGATATTATTGGATTGAAAATAATACAGTATATATTCAGTATAATGGTCTAGCTGCCGATAGGTTTATAGAAGAAACACAAAGAGATAGTACAGTGATGATTAAAGGTTCTGTAAATACAGATTCACAGGGCACTACAGTTGCTGAAAAAAGAACTATCACATTTGAAAAGGCTGGAGAAGTTACCTTTAACATGGAACCTGTTCCACAAAATGCTGATATGGAAATCCATAACCGCATTATACCTAGAGATGATTCTTTAACTAGTCATATATATACCCAGAATGTAAGCTTTACGTCTCATGGAGTAAATGAGAATATTGAGTTTAATATCGAAATGTATCCTGGTATGTATTTAAATGAGATGGGTGCCTTATATGATAGCAGTGGCAATCTTGTTGACTCATCCAGATACCAGATAGATTATAATGTTACAAAGGTTCATGATCCAAATGGAGAAAAGGGAAATGGACGTTTTGTAAAGATTAATATTGGTTCTATGTCTGATGGCGAGACATTTGTGTGGCGTGGAACAGTTGGCGTTATTCCTGACATGTATGAGGAAAATACTGCTAATACCTATATTAATTCTGATACTTCTATTAAAGAAAAGTATCCTAATCAATATGAAGGACGCGTTGATAATAGAGCTTATGTAAAAAGTGATCAGACTTTAGCAGGTGACCAGGCTGGTACAAGCGGAAGCAACAGAACGGATGGCTTAAGAACTTCTTGGGCTAATGTAATAACACTTAGAGGATCTTTTAATAAGTGGGCTTGTCCGGAGCATAATAAAGATGGATATCTTTGTTGGGAGATAGTTGTTTATACTCTTGAAGGAACAGATTATACGAGTGGATGTATAGAGGATACATTTTCATCAGATACAACATTTGTTACATCTACAATCGAAACAAGAGATAATGTAACAGGTGATATATTAGAAGGGTATATAACTCCTTCGGAGCCTAAAGATAATCATGATGGAACATCAACTATAACACTTAACTTTACCGATAAGATGATAGCACATCTTAAAGCAGATTCTAATGCTGGTGTAATTATTCGGTATTATACAAAAATAAATAGACAGGATATAGATACTAAGACATATGATAATAATGCACAGATTATACTGGGCGGAACTCGCGGAAAGTCAAAGAAGACTGATGTGAGTTATACAAAATCTGATGAGTTAGTAAAAACTTATAATTATGAACAGTCTTCGGCGTCATATGTAGATTTTGGTGTAATAGTTAATCCTGATACATTTGATCTTGATCCAGATACAAATGATATTCTCTTTGAAGATGTCATGAGTGACTCATTTGACTTAGTTCTTGGTTCTGTTAAAGTTAACAATGTTACTTTATCAGAAAATGAATATACATATGATCCAAGTACTAGAAAGATGACTATAAAGCTTAATGATGAAAAAGCTTATCTTATAGAATATAAAGCGAAGATTAATCTTATGCCAGGTTCTGTATTAGATAAAACAAATGGTGGAAATACAGTAAAGCTTTATGGTAAGACGAGTGTTCTATATGAGTTTACAAAATATGTAGAAGAAACTGTTTATGAAAGTTCAGCAAGTTCTTCATCTGTAACTGGTGTTGGTATAATTAATATAACAAAGCACGATAAGTCTTCTACAACTGATGTTCTTTCAGGTGCTAAGTTCTCACTTACACCTATGCTTCTGGATTCTTCTCGTACAGCAACTGTAGATAGTAGCATTCAAGTACTAAGTGGTACTACAGATGCAAAGGGAATCTATTCATTTGGAAATCTTAAGAGAGGTAAGGTATATATGCTTACCGAGGATGAGGCTCCTCAGGGGTATGAATGTAATACTGAGCCAGCATTCTATGCATTTAAGACAAGTAATATAACAGCTGGTAATATAACGTATAATGGTAAGTCTTATGAATTAAATGTTATAGATCAGTCTAAGCTTAGCTACGAAGTATATTATGCAAATGATAAGGAAAGCAAGAAGACAGAAGAGACAAAGCCGGAAGAGACAAAGTCGGATGACAAGACTAAGGATGGATCTGCAGTAAATGTAAATGATCCTTCGAAAGAAACTACAACAGAAACTACAACTGAGCAGGCAACAGAGACGACAACTGAGGCTCCAAAGAATAATACGACAGTAGGTGGAGATAATAAACCTAATACAGAAGTACCAGCTAGGGGAACAACAAATGTAGAAGAACCAAAGAAGGATGAGTCTTCAAAACCAGCTGAAACTCCAAAGAAGGAAGAGGCTCCACGTAGTTCAAGTTCTGTGAGAACAGGGGATGGAACACTGTTTGCTGTTGTAATAGTTGTTATGGCGGTATCCTTCCTGGCAATAGTTGGAATAGTAATGTATAAGCGTAAACATGATAATGAGTAACCTTATGGTTATTTATTATTAATAGGGTGAGAAGAGGAAATGGCAAGTGGCTTAGCTGCTTGTCATTTCGTTTTTTTGTGTTGATTATAAATATACTATATACCAATATACTAAATACCAAATGTAACTTATTTTAATACAAAAAGCATCTTGCAGAATACAAAATGTAAAATATACTTGACATACAATAAAGATGATGATATATTTTACTCATCAAAGGAAATAAATCATATGAAAGTGAGGTTTTCGGTATGATAAGAAAATATTCAACATTAAAAGGACAGCCTATGTGCGTAAAGTTTTTATTTACTCTAGCAGTTATTTTTACTTTAGTAGGAATGGCAACTATAGTGCTAGATATGTTAGAAATCTATGATATTAAACTTTGTGTTTCTATGGCTTTTATAGCAGCAGGTAGCGTTATTAATAATGTGATTTTTCAAAATAAAAGAAAAAAAGTAGGAGGTAGATAGATGGATCCTGTATATTATATATCAATGTTTTTGGGTGGTTTGATTATTTGCTTTTTATGTGTGATGCTTGCCAGACAGGTTCATTCGGATGGAGGAAAAGCAAAGTATGATGAGAGGCAGATTCTAGCTCGTGGTAAAGGGTATAAGTATGCATTTTATGCGGCTGTGTTTGTTTCATTTTTGCCAATTGCAATACCTGATAATATTGTTCATTTTCTTGGAATTATTATATATTTTGCTCCTCTCTTTGTAGGTATTATGGTATATATTTCCTACTGTATATGGAATGATGCATATCTTGAGATTAATCTGAATATAAAAAGCTGGATAATGTATATGGTTTTAATTGGACTATTTAATATCTGTTTGTTCTTATCACATATAAAGACGGGATATGTTGAAAATGGTGTGATTAACATATCTGTGGTCAATTTAATGATGGGAATCTTATGTTTTATTGTATTAGTAGAGCTTATTATTAAATATGCATTTGATAAGAGGAGGGAGGCTGATGACGATGAAGAATTTGAAGCTTAAAGCCGCCCGCGCTGGAAAGGATATGTCTCAGGCTGACCTTGCATCGGCAGTAGGAGTGTCGAGACAAACTATTAATTCTATAGAAAAGGGAGATTATAACCCCACGATTAAGCTTTGTCTTTCTATATGTAAGACTCTGGGGAAGACCCTTGATGAGATATTTTGGGAAGATGAATAGATTGTCATAAAATATGGTGGACTAGGTAATATACCATTTACACCTAATAAGTTGCATTTTACGACATATTTAACATTATTTTTGGAAAATAAGATATTATCGCAATTGTTATAGGATGTGATTCTGCAACAATTGTAGTTCGGTTTAGGAGGATGAAAGTATGTCACTTGTAGTAAAGAATCTTTGTAAGAAGTATGGTGAAAAGATTGTAGTTGATAATATCAGCTTCGAGATGCCAAAACCAGGCGTTTATGCTCTTCTTGGAACAAATGGAGCTGGTAAGACCACGTCCATCAGAATGATACTTGGTATGCTGGATAAAGATAGTGGTGAGGTTTCCTGGGATGGCAAGCCTCTTAATTTCGATACCTGTAATATAGGTTATCTTGCAGAGGAGCGTGGTCTCTATCCTAAGTATACTCTGGTAGATCAGATCAGGTATTTCGGTGAACTCCGTGGAGTTGATCGTAAGACTGTTGATGAGAGAATAAAGTACTGGGCTGAAAGACTTAAGGTTGAAGAATACATTTATCCGGAAAAGGCTGCTGAATTACTAGAGAAGCAGGAGAATGAAGGAAGAGTTCGTTATGATGAGAATGGAAATGTAATCGAAGAGACTGAGACACCTAAGAAAGCTAGACGTAGAAAACCAAAGCTTCAGAGCCCTGATCAGCTGTCAAAGGGTAATCAGCAGAAGATACAGTTTCTTATAGCTATGATATCAGAGCCAGAGCTCCTGGTACTTGATGAGCCATTTTCAGGTCTTGATCCAGTTAATACAGATATACTTAAGGAAGTTGTTAGAGAACAGATTGCAGCAGGCAAGTACATTATAATGTCCAGCCATCAGATGGAGGTTGTTGAAGAGTTCTGTACAGATATTACGATTCTTCATAGATCAAAGGCTGTTGTGTCAGGTAATCTAAATGAGATAAAGAAGTCTAGAGGCCGTGTAAACCTCAGTCTTAAGGTTGAGCAGGATATAAGTTCTTATATAGAAGCAGCTGGTGTTGAACTCATTTCCGAGAAGGAGTTTGAATATACTCTTAAGGTAACAGGAGATGAGCAGGCGAATCACCTTCTTGGCAGTCTTATATCTGCTGGAATCCCGATTGTTAAGTTTGATCTTAGTGAAATGTCGCTTCACGAAATATTTGTAAATGCAGTAGGCGAAAATGCTGAGTAGTATTACTTATTTAATGAGAGGGAATAGAAATGAATAAAAGAGAGAATATATATAGCCTTGAGGGCTTTAGTAAGGTCTTTCGATTCACCATGAGTCAGACCTTTAAGAACAAAGGTTATCTTGTATCATTTGTAGCCTTTGTATTAGTTATGTCACTGATGGGTCCGATTCAGTATCTTGGACAGCATTTTGGTGAAAGTTCAGCTGAGGATAGCTTATCTTATAATCCATCAAATGTGTCAATTGATAAGCTTTATATAGTTAACTCAGTTAGTCCAGAATTAACTATAGATGATGTTCAGGATCTATATATGGTAGATGAAGAGGATGATGAATCATCAGATGGTCTTACTAAGGATAAGATAGAGATTAAGAGCGTGGCAGATGATGCAGATCATGGTGAACAGGCCATCTTAGATAGTCTTGGAAAGAAAGATGCTGCTATAGTTATAGCTCCAAGTGAAACTGGATTTAAGATCAGTGGTATCTTATCTAAGGATAGTGAAGTTGAAGTTGATGATATAGATGGTGCTACTGAAGTAGTTAAGGATACATTTGAAAAGGTTCGACTTGAGAAATGTGATGTTAGTGATGAAGATGTAGCGATGATATTCAAGGGTATTCACACAAGCTCTGTTGTTGAAGAGAGTGACTATATATCTGAGGAGAACAAGAGCATCTCAAGACTCAATTACATGTTCTACATGCTTGGATATTCTATGATAGTTTTTGTAGTAATATCTATGTCGACATCCTATATTCTTACATCTGTAACAGAGGAGAAACAGTCAAAGCTGGTTGAGTCGCTGCTTGTTAGTGTCAGACCTATGGCTCTTCTTATGGGTAAAATCTGTGGAATGATGTCTTACGTAGTGCTTCTTCTTGGCGCAGGCGTTATAGGCTCTAATATATCGAATCAAGTAATGAAAAATGTATTTAATATCAGTGAAAGTAAATTCTCAAATAGAGGATTTAATTTCTCAATATTTAAGGACTTTGGTGTGACTGGAGCAGTTGCGCTGCTTCTGTCAATAGTACTTGCATTTCTTGCATTTGGTATAATTGCAGGACTTTTTGGAAGTACATGTAACAAGACTGAGGATATTCAGGATGCTACTGGAAATGTAATGATGGTTTCTATGCTTAGTTACTTTGCTGCAATTGGAATAGGTGCTATTGATAATGAGGTTGCAAATGTTATCGCTGCAGTCGTTCCCCCATTTTCATTCTTTACAGCTCCGGTTAGTTATGTTACAGGTCGAATTGGAATAGCTGTTCTGTTATTCTCATATGTGCTTCAGATTGCAGTTATTTTTGGAATCCTTAGACTTTCGGCGAAGAGTTACAGAAATCTTCTGCTTAGCGACTCTACAACACCGAAACTTAAGACTATATTTAAATCAGCAAAGGGTTAGGAGGTGTGAATGATGTTTAAGAATTTTGACAAAGTATTTAAGTTTACATTTAAAAATCAGACCTCCACAAAGGGATATAAGAGCGGTACATTTCTTACAGCATTTATCCTCTTTATAATACCAGTAGCTATCTTTTTAATAGCTGGTTATGCTATGAAAAATGATGATGATGAATTAAAGAGTTGTGGTGCTGATAGAGTATATGTTGTTGATCCTGAGGCACCTAAAGCGGATTTTAATATTCTAAATGTGTCTGGTATAGAAGGATATACAGATATTCTGTATTCAAATGCTGAGACTATTGATGCGGCTCTTGAAACTATTGAAGATAGAGGCGAGACTAAGAGTATTATACTTCAGATTAGAAAGCAGGATGGTGATCTTCAGTCAAGAATAATTCTTCCTGATTCATCTGAACTCGATAAGGATGATGTTAAGAACTATAACGATTTTCTGGAACAGAGTGGAACTATAACGTCAATAGTTGCTTCTGGAGTTGATATGTCTGATATGACAGAGTTTATGAAGCAGACAGAATATTCAGTATATGATACAGAAGGATATAAAACGGGAACAGACATCTATGCTGATTCGGATAAATTAGCTGAAACACAGAATGCTAAGATAAAACCTGGCTTTAATATGGCACTCACATATTTATGCGTAATAATTATCTATGTGGTTATTATAATGTATGGAAATAGCATACTTCAGAATATAGTTCTGGAGAAGAGTAATAAGCTTATGGATACAATGCTTATATCGATTGCTCCACAGGCACTAGTCTTTGGTAAAATGCTTGCAATTCTAACTTCTGGAATACTTCAGCTTCTTGCTTGGCTTGCTGGACTTGCTGGAGGAGCAGTAGTAGGTGTTAAAGTATTTACATCCATGATTGGTGTGCAGGGAAATGTAGTATCATCATTTGTTTCCAGCTTCGGTGAGCTAGGTCTCTTTAAGCCGGTAAATGTTATCGTAGGAATACTGGCTCTGATCTTTGGAATTATAATGTATGCATCTCTTTCAGCCGTAGCTGGTTCTATATCTAGTACGAGAGAGGAAGCAGCAAGTAATCAATCATTATTTGTTATGATTCTACTCTTTAGTTTTTATGCAGCATTATTTAAGGGAATAAATACAACAAATCCGGCGATTTGGTTATATCTGTTCCCATTCACATCTGCGATGGTTCTACCATCAGGAATCTGTTCGGGAGTAATCTCGACAGGAGTTGCAGTAGCAGGACTTGCAATACTTATAGCAAGTAGTCTTGGACTCATCATTTTAGCTGGTAAGCTATACAAGATGATGGCACTTTACAAAGGTAATAAAGTAAATATCGGTAAAGCTATAAAAATGCTTGCCGGTAAATAAATAACTTTCATCCTATTGAGACGCCTAGGTATTAACTAGGCGTCTCACCCTTTTTTTGTTGCCAAATGAATCTATGTTAGCTATAATTAACTAAGTAGTTGGTGAAATCTTCACCGTGTTTTTTAGTAGTACGAACGGAGGTAATTATAGTGGCAGTACAGCGTATAACATCAGCAGAGTTTGATGAGTTAGTTTTAAAGAATGATAAACCAGTTTTTGTAGACTTTTTTGCTACATGGTGTGGTCCATGCAAGATGATGGAACCAGTCTTAGAGAAGGCTTCAGAGGAGGTTCCTGGTGTTGATTTTGTATCTATAGATACTGATGAGGCAGAGGACCTCGCACTTAGTTATGGCATCACTAATATTCCTTGTATGATATTCTTCAAGAATGGCAAGGAAGCAGATAGAGTTGTTGGAGCTGTTCCTAAGCAGAAGATTATTGATGTTGTAAGTAAGTAATCTAAAAGTTGTGACAAGTATGCCCTGTTTCACTTATTGTTACATTTTAAGATGTGATACTAATGAACAGGGCATTTAGTTTATCTTAAAACATTTATAGAGAGGTTGTAGTTATGGTAGATGTTTTAATTATTGGTGCTGGACCTGCTGGACTTTCTGCAGCTATATATGTTCAGCGTTCTGGCAAGAAGGCTGTTTGTCTTGAGGCCCTTGTAGTAGGTGGACAGATTGTAAATACTCCTGATATAGCTAATTATCCAGGAATTAAAAAGACTAGTGGATTTGAGTTCTCTAAGGGACTTTATGAGCAGGCTACTGAGCTTGGAGCTGAAGTTGAGTACGAGAAGGCAGTTTCTATAAAGAAGGAAGAGGATGACTTTCGTGTATTAACTGAGTCTGGCAAGGAGTTTACTTCCAAGGCAGTTATTATAGCGACAGGCGCTAAGAATCGTCATCTTGGAATAGATAAGGAAGAAGCACTTACTGGACACGGTATATCATACTGTGCAACTTGTGATGGTGCATTTTATAAGAAAAAAGACGTTGCGGTTAATGGTGGAGGAAATACAGCTCTTGAGGATGCTCTTTTCCTTAGTAACTATTGCAACAAGGTTTACATAATTCACAGAAGAGATGAGTTCCGAGGTGAACCAGATAGCCTAGAGGCTGTAAAGAGTAAGGAAAATGTTGAACTTGTCCTTAACTCTACTATTGATGAGATCAAAGGCGATACAGCTCTTGAGGCGGTAGTTGTAAAGAATAAAGAGACAGGTGAACTCCGTGAGATTCCTGTTGCAGGACTCTTTATTGCTATAGGTCAGGAACCTGACAATAAAGACTTTGAAGATGTAGCTCTACTTGATAAGGCAGGCTATATAGATGCTGGAGAAGATTGTAAGACCAAAACTCCTGGTGTTTTTGTTGCAGGAGATTGTCGTACAAAGTCTGTTCGTCAGCTTACTACAGCTGCATCTGATGGAGCGGTAGCTGCTCTTGCAGCTTGTGCTTATATATCAAGTAAGAAGTAGCTTAGTAGCATTTTTATACTAACATTATATTAACATCAAAGGATTTATTCATGTACTATTTAATTAAGTCGTCACTTACTGAGTGTACAGCAGAAGAACTACATAAGGGTGATTATCAGTATGTTGCCGTTCTTTCATTAGATGATTGGAAGAATGAACAGAGCAGCTTTGATATGGGTATCGAGCTCGAGATTAATCCTGAAGATATTCATAATACCAAAGCTGAAGTGAATTATGATTCATTAACTGGTACTTTCTCAGTGCCTAGCAGAAGAGATATATGTGGAGATGATTATCAGTATGCATTTGCTCTTGATGAGAAGGGTATAGTTTTCATTGATTCAACAGGCGTTGTAGAGAGAATGCTGAAGCGTATAGCTAGAACTAAGAAGTGGCGCTTTCCGTGTCTTGAAAGATTTATATATGACTTTCTCGAACTTATAATTAATAGAGATCTTATGATCCTGGAGTCTTATGAGAAGGAACTGGATGCTATAGAGGATGATATGCTTGATTCCTCTACGGAGACAGGACTTGTAAGGGCAAATGAAATCCGAAGTGATCTTCGTGAACTAAGAATACATTATGAGCAGCTCATAGACTTTGGTCAGGAACTTACAGAAAATGAAAACAATTTCTTCAAATCTGAGAATACAAGATATTTCAGACTGTTCACTGATAGAGTAACGAGACTGCATGATACAGCTACATCATTAAGAGACTATACGATGCAGCTTCGAGATATGTATCATACACAGATAGATGTAAAACAGAATCGCATTATGACACTGCTTACAGTTGTTACAAC
>CACWGK010000063.1 GCA_902760415.1 uncultured Lachnospiraceae bacterium | reverse complement strand
TCATCATTATTCTGTTGTTAAAGTACATTTCTTTTGCCTTTAAAATATGTGATTTTAAGGAACAAAAAAGCGTCGCTTTGTTGTCTTTCGTTTTTGTCTCTCCCTGCGACAGCTTGTTCATAATACTACTTCCTTTTCGGTATGTCAACAATTTTTTTTAATTTTTTTTCAACTTTTTTTGAAGACCTTTCGGAGGCCGCTATTTTAGTACATTTTTTATCTAAAAAAATTATAATTATATTTTGATCAGTCTACTGCTATTTGAGTATCATTTTTCAGAAGTTTTAATTCCGTTAATGCCATAGGAATACATAGAAGGAATGCAAGTACATCGGCACAAGTCTGTGTAATCTGCACTCCAAGGATTCCAAGGAAATGTGGCAGTATTAATATTAGGGGAATAAAGAATAATCCATTACGAGCCGAAGCCATGATACTAGCCTTTAGTCCACGCCCCATGGATTGTAACATCATATTGGTCATTACTATAGGTGCGGATAGCGGAACAACAGCTGCCTGGCATCTTAGAGCAACTGTACCTACTTTTATTACATTTGGATCATCTCTAAACCAACCTACAATATCTGGAGCAAAGACAAAGCATATCACTCCAACTGCAAGCAGGAATATAAAGCCCCATCTCACTACAAAGAAGTATCCCTCTCTTACTCTTGATTTGAGCCCTGCCCCATAATTAAAGGAACAGACAGGCTGATATCCCTGGCCAAATCCAATAAGAGCCGCTGACATCATAAGCATTACTCGGGTTACGATGGACATACCGGCAATAGCTGGATCTCCCCCTAGCTTTCCTGCATAGTTATTAAGAAGTAATGTTGAAAGTGCTGCCATCCCCTGTCTAAGAAGTGAAGGTGCGCCTCCATTTATAACTTCAAATATGTAATGAAAGTTAATATGCACATTTCTAATATGCATATGTATATTCTCGCCTCTGGAGCTTCCTATAATGAGAGCTGTAAAACTCGTCATTTGTCCTATTACAGTAGCTATAGCAGCTCCCTTTACTCCTAGATCAAAATACAGAATTAGTAGAGGATCTAGTATAACATTTATAACTGCGCCGAACATGAGTCCAATCATTGAATACACAGCATTCCCCTGGAACCTGAGCTGATTATTTACAACGAACTGCCCCATCATAAAAGGAGCGCCCATGAGGATTATTCTCATATATGTTTCAGTTTCCGCCTGTGTTGTAGCCGTTGCTCCCAACCACACGACAAGTCTACTTGCGAATATATTTCCAACCACAGCAACTACAAGTCCTAAAATGAGAGAAATTGCGAAACCTGTAGAAGCCATTTCATCCGCCTCTCTTTTCTCCCCAGCGCCTAGCATACGCGACAGATAATTACCGGAGCCATGTCCGCACATGAATCCAATAGCCTGAATAATCGCCATCACTGAAAAAACTAGTCCAACAGCTGCCGTAGCTTCAGTGGATATTTTTCCAACGAAGTAGGTATCTGCGGAGTTATAAAATGCTGTAACCATCATACCAAGTATTGTCGGAATCGACAGCTTGGTAATAAGTTCTGGTATTGGTGTTTCTGTTAACATCTCTCGACGAGACATGGCTTTTAGTTTCATTTTGTCATCCCTTTTATTTAAGTCTAGAAAAACATTGATTATTCTATCACAATCCCACGGAAAAATGCCATAAAAACTATATAAATCAATGTTTTTCAGTGTAGTAATAATTCAAAAATCAATTATAATATTAACTATAAGGTAACGGTTCAATTATAGAATACTGTCTTAAAGGAGAAACCAAAATGAAGACTGCCGATTTAATCCGCCATATAGAAGATGGAAAGCTATCAGATAGACTCATCAGTATATATATAGATGACTCGAAGATTAAATATCAGACCGAGCGTTACATTGCTGCTGTGAAGAAGTATACAGAGCTCTTCAGCAATTTAGAGGATTATGATGACGATGTATGTATAATAAGTGCTCCCGGAAGAACTGAAGTATGTGGAAATCATACAGATCATCAGCGAGGCGAGGTTCTTGCCGCATCAATAAATGATGACGCTATAGCGATTGTTGGAAGTAATAATTCAGTTAACATAATGTCGGAAGGTTATCCTATGATTTCCTTCTCTATAGATGACATTTCGAAAAATGATAATGAGGAAGGCACTACAGTTGCTCTAATAAAAGGTGTACTTGCCGGATGCAGAGACAAAGGCTTTAGTATAGGCGGTTTCAATGCTTATATCACCAGTGACGTTCTGGGAGGATCGGGACTCTCTTCTTCCGCTGCTTTTGAAACTGTCATTGGAAATATCATTTCGAGCCTTTATAACGATGGGAAAATTGACGCAGTTACAATCGCTAAGATTGGTCAATATGCAGAGAATCATTACTTCGGTAAACCTTGTGGACTTATGGATCAGATGGCCTGCTCTGTCGGAGGACTGTGTCATATCGATTTTGCAAGTCCAGAGGAGCCAATTATCGAGTCGATTGATGTCAGCCTTGATGAATATGGATATTCGCTCTGCATAACAGATACTAAAGGAAGCCACGCGGATCTTACGCCTGACTATGCGGCGGTTCCAGCAGAAATGAAATCTATCGCATCATATTTCGGAAAGAACGTATTAAAGGAATTAAACGAAAATGATGTACTAGAAAACATTAATTCTTTACGTGAAAAATATGGAGACAGAGCCGTTCTCAGAGCATTTCATTTCTACGAAGAAAACATCAGAGTTAAAACAGCTGCTGAAGCCTTAAAGAATCATGACTTTAATAGTTTCCTTGATAATATATCAAAATCAGGCAACTCATCTTATAAATACTTGCAAAACGTCTTCACCACTCATGATATAACGCATCAAAATGTTTCTATTGCTCTATGCATCAGTGAAATGGTACTAGGCGATGAGGGCGGTGTCGCCAGAGTGCATGGTGGTGGATTTGCAGGCACTATACAAGCATTTGTTAAAAATGAGTTTGTATCAAAATATAAAGAATCTATGGACTCAGTCTTCGGAGAAGGTGCTTGCGCCGTCCTGAAGATAAGAAATTATGGTGGAATACGAGTAATATAAAACTAACATTATGTAAACCGAGAAGAAAGGAGTTAGATATATGAGTAAAATATGCAAATTGATTGATGAATTAGTCAGATACGGTATCGATAAAGAGCTAATAGAGAAAGATGATATTATATACATAACTAACCGACTTCTCGAGTTTTTCAAGGTGGACGATTATAATCCATCAGATGATAACGGTAGTCGAGCACTTGCCGAGATTTTAGATGATATGACCAACTATGCCATAGAGACGGGGCTACTAACAAATGATACTATCACATATAGAGATCTATATGACACAGCTATAATGGGACTTATCACTCCTCCACCTTCTGCAGTCCGCAGCAAGTTTAAAACATTATATAACTCAGGGAACCATTCAGAAGGAGCCAAGGCTGCAACGGACTATTACTACGCATTTAGCAAAGCTACAAATTATATCAGAACAGACCGTATCGCCAAGGATGAAAAATGGATAACTTCCACAGAATTCGGAGACTTAGATATTACTATAAACCTATCAAAGCCCGAAAAAGATCCTCGCGATATAGCAGCTGCTGGCCAGGCGAAAAAGTCTGGATATCCAGCATGTCTTCTATGTCTTGAAAATGAAGGCTATGCAGGAACCCTTACGCACCCAGCCAGACAGAATCATCGTGTCATTCCTATAACCCTTGACGATGAACAGTATTATCTTCAATATAGCCCATACGTTTATTATAACGAGCATTGCATCATATTTAACGAGAAGCATACACCTATGAAGATAAACCGTTCCACTATGAAAAAGTTACTCTCTTTCGTAGAACTTTTCCCTCACTATACAGCAGGATCAAACGCAGATCTACCTATCGTCGGCGGTTCAATCCTGTCCCATGATCATTTCCAGGGCGGCGGATATGAATTCCCCATGGTACGAGCTCCTTACGAAAATGAGTTCACTATCTCAGGATTCGAAGATGTGCATGCGGGAATAATCAAATGGCCTTTATCGACAATACGTCTGCAAGGAACAGATATAGACCGCATAGTTGATCTAGCTGACCTTATCCTTACAAGATGGAGAAGCTACACTGATAAAACTGCCTTTATACTAGCCGAAACATCTGGAGAACCGCATAATACTATAACTCCTATCGCACGTATGCGAGAGAATAAGTATGAACTTGATCTTGTCCTCAGAAATAACATTACTACGGATGAACATCCATTAGGTGTATACCATCCTCACGCCGAGTATCATCATATCAAGAAAGAAAATATAGGTCTCATTGAGGTAATGGGACTTGCTGTTCTTCCAGCTCGTCTCAAAAAAGAAATGTCAAAACTCGCCGAGGTTATAAAGGAAGGCGGTAATCTATATTCTGAAAATGAGATAAAATCACACGCAAAGTGGGCAGCTTCATTTCTTCCAAAATACGGAATATTTGTGGATGATGATGGAAATGTAAATAACAAAAAAATTACTGACCCTTTCAATATCACTAAAGATAGTGAAACCGAAAAGGTCAGCAAAAATGAAGATTACATCATCGATATAATTCATAAAGAAATAGGATTAGTCTTCTCTGGAGTGCTTGAAGATGCCGGTGTATTCAAGAGAAATGAAGCCGGAAAAGAAGCCTTCCAAAGATTTATAGATTCCTTAAATACTCTTCAATAAAAATCAATAATCAGATAAAGCTCCGAAGATTGTCACACCCATTATGGCTGTTATAACGCCTATAATTATGCTAATTATCAAGCTTATAAGTAGAGTAAGCAAGAAGAATCTCGCATAATTCTTTAGGTTCTTGTTGGTATCTCCAAAGCCCCATACAAACATAAGAATGAGACCAACTATTGGAATATTGAATAACAGCGTATAGCCAAGGTAACCCCAAGGCGATATTGGTCTATAGCTTTCTGGAACTTCTCCAGACTGCATTTGATTAATAACTGTTATACCCTGTGCTCCGCCTGCTGGCATATACTGATTATATGAACTTGCCTGCTGTGCTGTCTGAACTGGTGCAGCCGCCTGTGCTGCATTAAATGACTGGTCCTGTGCAGGAGTTTCAACTTGACTCTGTACAACATTTGAATCAGAAAGGATAGATGATCCTGTAACAGGTGCAGGTGTAACTATCTTTCCTTCAGGCGCCTGGAATTCATGCTGATGCGCCTCATCCTTAATAGGTTCTGCTGATTCTGGAGCTGGTCCAGCTACCTGTCCAGCAACCTGCTGAGACACGAGTATCTCTGAAGCTGTAGCCTCTGGTTCAGCGGCTTCTGCAAATCCACTAGGTTCAGTACTAGAAGTAAGTGGACCAGACATATCTGCAGTAAGTACTGTCGTTCCACTTTCTGGATCTAGCTCATCTGGAGCATCCGCTATAGGAATATCCATCATAGGTGTAGTAGATGCTGCACTAATCTGTTCTGGTTCAGCATTTGCGGCAGCTTCTGCTGCTTCCTGTGCAACCTGCTTAGCGGCTTCCTGAGCAGCCTGCTCAGCTGGCTGTGGCTGTTTAAATGCTCTTAAATCTGCTCCACAATTTGGACAGAAATCAGCCCCATCAGGAATGTTTGCTCCACACATATTACAAAACATTTTTCATAACCCTCCCTGCTAATTATTCTAACATTTCTCACCCTGTCTTGAGAAGATTTCTATATTACGTAGGCATCTCAAGACGCTTGTAGAATAATTATATTACGCAGCCTAATTATTTACAACCCAAAAACTACTCTTCCTCACTCATTTTAGCAAGCTTTGCAGCCTGGTCTGCAGCGGTAAGAGCATCGATAAACTCATCGATATCGCCATTTAATACTTCATTTAATCTATATGATGTAAGCTTAATTCTATGGTCTGTTACACGTCCCTGAGGGAAGTTATAAGTACGAACCTTCTCAGAACGGTCACCTGAACCAATCTGACTACGACGCGCCTCTGATTCAGCATCATGTGCCTTCTGTCTCTCAAGATCATAAAGCTTTGTACGAAGCAAAGCAAAAGCCTTTGCCTTGTTCTGAATCTGTGACTTCTCTGTCTGGCTATAGATTACGATACCAGTTGGATAGTGAGTAAGTCGTACGGCAGAGTCTGTAGTATTGACACACTGTCCACCATTTCCTGACGCACGCATAACATCGATACGGATATCTTTCTCATTTATCTCTACATCCACTTCTTCTGCCTCTGGCATGATTGCAACTGATGCTGCAGATGTGTGAATACGTCCACCTGATTCAGTTTCTGGAACTCGCTGAACTCTGTGTACGCCACTCTCATACTTCAGTTTTGAGAATGCACCACGACCCTTGATCAGGAAGTTTACATCCTTAATTCCGCCAATCCCTGTATCATCTATGGAAATGATTTCTGTCTGCCATCTATGCTTCTCTGCATAGTGCTGATACATACGATAAAGCTCACCTGCAAAAAGAGCGGCCTCATCACCACCAACACCGGCTCTGATCTCGACAACAACGTTCTTGTCATCATTTGCATCCTTAGGAAGAAGGAGGATCTTTAATTCATTTTCACATCTTTCGATAGCCTTCTTAGCCTCTGCAAGCTCTTCCTTTGCCATTTCCTTCATCTCTTCATCTGACTCTTCATCAAGAATCATAAGGCTGTCCTCTTCATCCTGCTTTGCCTGCTTGTACTCTTTGTACTTTTCTACGACTGGAGTAAGATCACTCTGCTCCTTCATCAACTTTCGGAACTTATCCTGATTATTTACTACATCTGGATGGGATAATTCCTGCATAACCTGTTCTAGTCTTTCAACTAATTCTTCTAACTTATCAAACATTTTTTTACTCTCCTATATTCGTGCAGATACTACGCGGTCAAGACCGCTCATGTCTTTTTGTTTCTTAATATTTTTAAATCCATTTGCTGTTAGTATGTCAGCCACATCCATGTACTGATCATACCCTATCTCAAGAACAAGATATCCTCCCTTTGTTAGGAAGTTCTTCGCCTCCGCGGCTATGATTCTGTAAAATGCAAGTCCATCAGTTGCTCCATCAAGTGCAAGCCTTGGTTCAAAATCGCGTACATCCTTTAGTAGATTATATATATCCTTAGTCTTAATGTACGGTGGATTACTTAGTATCATATCGAAACTAACTTTTGGCTTTCCATCTTCATCCTTAAATGCAGAAAACATATCTGTCTTAACTATAGATACATCTGCTTCAAGTTTCTCAGCATTTTCAGTAGCTAACGCTATCGCATCATCAGAGATATCCGCAAGTACTACCTCATCATCAAATCCATCTTCATTCCTCATAAGCTTGTAGGATATTCCTATACAACCTGAGCCAGTACAAAGATCAAGAACATTGCATTTCTTTTCAGGAGATAGTTCAATCGCTTTAAGGACTAGATTCTCTGTATCAAATCTCGGAATAAGGACATTTTCCTTGCAATTAAACTCATAATCCATAAAGTAAGTAAAACCAGTAATATACTGAAGTGGATAATGAGTTGCTCTTTTCTTGATAGCCTTCATATATCGCATCGCCGTCACATCATCTAGTTCTTCATCCAGACGAGCATATATGCTTGCCAGATCTAGATTCATATAGACCATCATAAGATGACGAGCTTCAGCGACATTATTCTCAATAAATGCATCTCCAAGGATTTTAGTACCCTTAGTAATGAGTGCACCTATCTTCTTCTCATCATGTGTCATACTCTATAAACCCTCTTTCATCTGTCCTATGTCGGAATCAGCTCTCAAAAGAATTATTGCGAACTGCATCCACATACTCATGCCAGTCAATTACGCCTTCAACAGACTTTATAGCGACTTCTATCATTGAATCATCAGGTTCCTTAGTAGTAAGTCTTTGTACCCAAAGGCCAGGTGCACTAAGAACATTTGAACACGCATTATTATGCTTTCCAGCATATCTAATGAACTCATATGATATTCCAGCAATAAGCGGAACAAGCAAAACTCTTGATAGCAGTCTCATCCACATAACATCAGTGCGGACAAACATAAAGACTACAATACTTATAAACATAACGATAAACACAAAGCTCGTTCCGCATCTCTTATGGAACCTAGTGTGTTTTTTTACATTTTCGACTGTAAGATCATCTCCAGCTTCCATACAGTTAATGGTCTTATGTTCTGCTCCATGATACATGTAAGTTCTCTTGATGTCTTCCATGAAGGATATCGCTATAACATACCCTAAAAAGATTACAAGCCTTAGGATGCCTTCACAGAGGTTGACCAGAAGGTCACTATCAGTCAGTTTATAGAGAAAGTTAGCGATAAATGCAGGAAGCAGCATGAAGACACCTACAGCAATAATAAGTGATACAATAAGAGTACCTACAAGATATGCGGTACGACTGCTCGACTCTTCATTTGTCTTTTTATCAGCCGCTTCATTTCCAGATGAAGATGTGCCTGTTGATTCTTCCTCCTCTACAAATTCAGAAGAATCCATGAGTGTCTTCATTCCAATATAAAGCGACTCAAGGAAATTAACTATTCCTCTTATTATTGGAATCTGCAGAGCCTTATATCTTTCTCCAAGTGACACATAGTCTGTCACCTTTACTTCAATCTCTTTATTTGGTTTTCTTACAGCCAGCGCATATGACTTAGGTCCCTTCATCATGACACCTTCAAGAACTGCCTGGCCACCTATACTAACCCTTTTCATAAGTCTTCACCATAATATCAACAAAAGACGACTCCAGTTGTCACCTTTTTAAAATAGCTTGTACTCTTTAAAGTACATTTGCAATCTCAAAAAGGTGACAACGAGAGTCGTCTCGATTGTCACCTTACTTTAGTTAATCTAATTCTCAGTATTTACGCCATACTTCTTGTTGAACTTATCTATACGTCCGCGAGCCTTAATAGCCTTCTGCTGACCTGTATAGAAAGAATGGCACTTTGAGCAGATTTCTACGTGGATATCTTCCTTAGTTGAACCTGTAACAAACTCATTTCCGCAGTTACATACAACCTTAGCCTGATAATAATCCGGATGTATTCCCTCTCTCATAATCTTTCTCCTTTTCTATGTAACGTATGTGCAACACCATCTGGCGCCCCAAGAGCCCAAACCTAGATTGCACACCAGCAACGTTATGATACTATCACAAGCAAACACATAAATCAAGCACTTTCTTCAAAATGAGTCACCTTGCACGTCCGACGTAACAGCTGACTCATTTTTGAGTCAGCTGTTACGTCGGACGTGAGGGTGACTCATTACATGAGTGGCGCTATAAGTTTGACTAGCGGTCCCATCAATTTATAGAAGATTTTTTCGTGTTTTATTGTATCCATGTTTACTTCTCGACATTTTGCAAGAGTATCCTGAAAATCCCTTTCAACGTCCGCTACAGCGTCTGTTTTATACATATAGGTTGCACATTCAAAATGATGATACAAGCTGCGGTAATCTAGATTTATAGTTCCAACTATTGCTTTCTCATCATCACTTACAAAGTTCTTTGTATGGACAAAGCCTGGTGTATATTCGTAAATATGCACTCCAGACTTCACTAGATCCTTATAATGAGACTTAGCAAGCGCATATGCCATCTTCTTATCAGGAATACCAGGTAAGATAATTGATATATCGACGCCTCGACTTGCAGCATACTTTATGGACGTTCTCAGTTCATCATCTAACACCAGATAAGGAGTCATTATATGAACATAAGAATGTGCCCGGTTTAGGACATCCATATAGATATTCTCGCCAACCTTCTCGTCATCAAGAGGAATATCACTATATGGCATTACATAGCCTGATGGACTAAACTTATTCTCCGATGAATCAGCTGTCTTGGAAAATCTCGGAGTCGAATCAGCCTCAAGATAATCTCCCAGTTCGACATACCCCTGCTCTTCAGACCACATTTGCAGGAACATAAGAGTATATGCCTTCACTGCATCACCCTTAATCATAACCGCCGAATCCTTCCAGTGGCCAAATCTTTTATGACGATTGATATACTCATCTGCAAGATTAACACCACCGTTGAAGGCAACCTTACCATCTATTACAAGAACCTTACGGTGATCGCGGTAGTTATAATATGTGGAAACGAAAGGATGAATCTTAGAAAATGTATTTGCTTTGATGCCAAATGTTTCTAGTCGCTCTGCATAATTATGAGGCAGCTGTGACATTTCGCACATGCCATCATAAAGCACACGAACCTCCACTCCCTCCTTAACCTTATCAATAAGGATTTTCAGTATGGTGCCCCACATATATCCCTCTGTAATGATAAAATACTCAAGGAATATAAACTTTTGGGCACTTTTTAGTTCCTCTATAAGTGCCTCATACTTTTCTTCACCGCTAGAAAAATATGTCACCTCAGTATTATTGTAGATAGGAAAATCACCTGTCTTACTAAGGTATTTACTCATTTCCACAATACCAGATTTATCTTCAGAAAGAGCCTTCATAACATTCTCATCCTGCAGAAGGCAATCTTTTGTACTGTCTATAATGTGAAGCATCCTACGTTTTAAAGCAATATGCCCTACCTCAACCTGAGTAAATGCAAGGAATATAGCTCCAGGCAGCGGAAACAATGCTATAATGAAAAGCCAAGTAAGCTTCGCTGACGAATCCATTTCCGTATTGAACAAATAGATTATCATAATAATTGTAAAAATGACCTTCACAGTTGAGTAGTATGGGATATATCCCGAAAACCACGTAAACGTAGAGAAGATCATAATTACCTGCAAAATAAGAAGCAGGATTATCCCACCCAAACGGCTGAAAATAATCCTGAGAAGCCCCTTTTTCTGATATTTCGTTAAACGCACGATGTTAGAATCTGTGCTATAGTTTCTAAATTTCACTCTCCGTCTTCCTCACGCGCTTAAATTATTGTTATTAAATGATGAGACCAACCTTCTTCTTAACCTTAGTAAGAGTCTTACCTGCAACATATGATGCGGTTTCAGCACCCTTCTTATAACAACTTTCTAGATAACTCTTATCCTTCATGAGTCTATCAAACTCTTCTCTAATAGGTGTAAGTGAATCAACTACAACAGTACCAACTGCCTTCTTGAAGTCACCATAACCTTTACCAGCGAACTCAGCCTCAATCTGCTCATAAGTCTGTCCAGTAAATACAGAATAAATAGTCATCAGATTATTGATACCATCCTTACCCTCTTTATACTGAACAACTGTCTCACTATCAGTTACAGCACGTTTAAACTTAGCCATTATAACGTCAGGAGTATCAAGGATTGAGATTGTTGCATTTGGATTCTCATCTGACTTAGACATCTTTCTAGTAGGTTCCTGAAGAGACATGATCTTAGCACCTGCCTCAGGAATATATGGTTCTGGCATCTTAAATACTTCACCATACAGATTATTAAATCTATTTACGATAGTTCTAGTAAGCTCTATATGCTGCTTCTGATCAGCACCTGTTGGAACATAGTCTGGCTGATATAGTAATATATCTGCAGCCATAAGTGCAGGATAATCGAAAAGACCAGCATTAACATTATCAGCATGCTGAGCTGACTTATCCTTGAACTGTGTCATTCTTGAAAGCTCACCAAACTGTGTATAGCAGGAAAGAATCCATCCAAGCTCTGCATGAGCATGAACATGACTCTGAATAAATGCAAGACTCTTCTCTGGATCAATACCACAAGCAAGAAGAAGCGCATACGCCTCTTTACAATGCTTTCTAAGTGTTGCAGGTTCCTGTCTAACAGTAAGACTATGTAGATCAGCTATAAAGTAAGCACATTCATACTCATCCTGAAGCTTCTCCCAATTCCTTACAGCTCCTATATAATTACCAAGCGTAAATGTTCCTGTTGGCTGAATGCCGCTTAGGAGCACTTTCTTCTTTTCGTTTACATTTGCACCATCACTCATTTTCTTAAAACCTTTCATATATCTTAGTTTTTACTATATATAAAAACCATGGAGTCAGCGGAAACTTATGTCCCACTGACTCCATATATTATCACATTTTTGCTATCTTTAGCAACTTACTTGTAACACTTTTAATATTCGTAACGCATCTTTATCTTACGTACAACAAGGAAGATAATTCCGATAAGTGAGATAACAAGTAAGATAATAACAGGAAGTACATTAACACTATCACCTGTGCTAACTGTGTTCTTATCCTTTTCAGGAGTTGAAGGAGCTTTAGGTGAAGGTGTAGTTGTTGTAGAAGGTTCCTTCACTTCTGTAGTAGGCTTCTTTTCCTCAGGCTTCTGCTGAGTTGTTGTCTCTGTAGCCTTTTCTGTCGTAGTCTCTGTTGTAGCCTCTGTTGCCTTCTCTGTTGTAGCCTCTTCCTTCACATCAGTCTTACTTGATGTAGAGTTCTTGTCATCCTTCTTTGTAGTCTCTTCTGTAGGTGTCTCTTCCTTAACATCTGTTTTGCTGGATGTTGTATTTGGATTCTCTTCTGTAGTTGTTATAGTCTTAGATTCAGTTTCCTCAGTTGGCTTCTCCTGCTGTGTCTCACCCTGATCAACCTTTGTAGGTGTAGGTGAACTCTTTACTGCATCGAACATAGTAATGATAGCTGAACTCTGTGCTGTAGCTTCTGTAAATGTACCCTCAGGTGCATTCTGAGTACCTGCATTATCAACTGTTGCATCACTAACCTCAGTAACAACTGAATCAGCTACTACCTTACCATCCTTAATTGTAAATGTGATACTTGATGCTATCTCATATCCTTCTGGTGCAGCCTTCTCAGTAAGAGTATAGGTACCATCTGCAAGATCTTTAATCTCTGTAGGTGCATCACCTGATACAAATGTGATAGTCAGCTTATCATCTGATACTGTAGCTGTTGTACCTGCTACATTATCGTCTGTAAAGCTAATGTCTTTACCGTCTGCATCCTTACCTATAAGTGTAAGTGTTGCTCCCTCGAGCTCATTTCCACCGCCTACTGCCTGCTTGCTGATCTTAACAT
>CACWGK010000062.1 GCA_902760415.1 uncultured Lachnospiraceae bacterium | reverse complement strand
AATAGAGTCTATATGTTAGAATGCAAAAGGAATTAAAGATATAGTTTGTAGAACTGATTTACTAAAGATTTTTAGGTAAAGGAGAGCTAGAATGGAAAGTTACAAAAGGATAATTTCCACTATTGTTGCGATATTTATTATTATTTCTGGAATTGGAAGCTCTGGGAATGTTTCGGATGTAATGGCGGCTTCTTATAATGTAGTATCAGTAACCATTACATGTGATTCTCCAGAGACTGCATCTGAGGCGCATAAATACATTCCTGATGATGGAAAAGTCACCAGTTTAACTGTTGGTGGGAAGACTTATTCTCTTAATAAAGATATAAAGCTTATATGGAAAAGAAGAAAAGCGGGAGAGTCTTATTATGATGGACCTACGCGTGGTCTTCCTGTTAAAGGCTATGAATACGCTCTTGACGAAGATAATATGTTAGATGATATTGCAAGTTGCATTAGTGAAATATATGAATTAAAAGAAGTGGATTCTCTTATGCTTTATATAAATGATGGAACTAAAGTGGTTTGTAATTATGGATTAGGTGTTTTTGGATATACTGATCTTGAGGAGATATATTTTTCTATGGATATTCCAAGCCCTGGAACTCATCCGGCAGAAAAAACGACGATTAGTTTTCCGGGTTCGACAGGTATTCCGAGTCTGGAAAGCGGGATACAGTGGGGAGATATAGATGACCAGAGAGTTCTAACGAAGGACGATACATTTGTAGAAGGACATAAATATATGCTTATTTTTTCTTCGGGAGAAAATGTAAGTCTTGGAGAGTATGTTGAAAGTTATGGCTATAGCTATACAGATAAAACAAAAAGATACTATAATAATAAGCTTGTAAACTTAGAAGATTCACTCGATGGATTTCCTTGTGTAAATGATTATGTTATTAACTTTGAAACAAATGGTGGAAGCAGTGTTGCATCTGAAACACTTACTTCTGGTGAAAAGGTTACAAAGCCAGCTGATCCTTCCAAGGCTGCAACGGCTGATTTCACATTTACTTTTGCTGGCTGGTATGCTGATAAAAATCTGACACAGGCTTTTGATTTTAACAAAGAAATATATTCGAATACTACTATTTATGCAAAGTGGGATAAGAAAGCTATTCCAAAGGCAAGTGATAATTCTAAAAAAGATGATAATAAAAATGATCCTTCTTTAAGTAATAATAGTGATAATAAAAATGATCCTTCTTTAAGTAATAATAGTGATAATAATACTAAGTCCTATTCTAATGAATGGATAAATGGAAAGTGGTATAACGAGGACGGGACTCAAACCTATGAGGCTACTGGCGAGTGGAAGTCAAATGAATCTGGCTGGTGGTTTGAAGATTCATCTGGCTGGTATCCAGTTAGTCAGTGGCAGAAGATAGATGGCAAGTGGTACTATTTCACTGCTGATGGATATATGGATTACAGTGAATATCGTGATGGCTGCTGGCTTGGATCAGATGGTGCCTGGGTTACGGAATATAATCGTGGCCACTGGTGTTCAGATAGCACTGGCTGGTGGTATGAGGATGCTTCAGGCTGGTATCCAGTAAATCAGTATCTCTGGGTTGACGGAGTTCAGTACTGGTTCAATGCAAATGGTTACTGGGAGTAAACTTTAGTAATTAACATATAGAATAATAAGCTTCTGGCTTTAGGTCAGAAGCTTATTTACTATGAGTAGAAATACTTGTAGGCGTCTTCTTGATATTAGATAAACCTTTGGACGAAAAGTCCAAAAGATTACTTTGTGTATATCACCCTTGGGTGTTTACAAATAGATATTTCGTCGGTAAGGGAAATATGACATAAGAGGTGCTGTGTTTTACGCCAAATAGGTTTGAAAAGTGTACTGTTTTATGGTATCATGACTCAGTTATACTAAGCTCTTAAAGGAAAGAAGGAAATATTATGAAACTAGGAATCTGCGGATTACCAAATGTAGGAAAATCTACATTATTTAATTCACTAACAAAAGCAGGAGCGCTTGCTGCAAATTATCCATTTGCAACTATTGATCCAAATGTTGGTATAGTTCCTGTACCTGATGAGAGACTGGATGTTCTTACTAAGATGTATGATTCAGATAAGACTACACCTGCAATTATAGAGTTTGTTGATATAGCTGGACTCGTAAAGGGCGCATCTAAGGGCGAAGGTCTTGGTAACCAGTTCCTTGCGAATATTCGTGAATGTGATGCTATCGTTCATGTTGTAAGATGCTTTGACGATACTGATGTAGTTCATGTAGATGGTTCAGTTGATCCAATCAGAGATATAGAGACAATTAATATAGAGCTTATCTTCTCTGATCTTGAAGTTCTTGAGAGAAGAATATCAAAGACAGTTAAGCTTTCACGTAATGATAAGCAGGCTGCGAAAGAACTGGAGTTCCAGAACAGAATCAAGGCACATCTTGAAGCAGGAAATCCTGTTAGAACATTTGAGATAAATGAAGCAGATGATGACGAGAAGGCTTGGATTAAGGAATATTGTCTCCTTACTGAGAAGAAGGTTATATATGCAGCCAATGTTGGTGAAGACGATATGGCTGATGATGGCGCTTCTAATGATTATGTTCAGAAGGTTCGTGAGTATGCTTCTCAGACTGGTGCAGAAGTATTTGCTGTATGTGCTCAGATGGAGGCAGAGATATCAGAGCTTGATGATGATGAGAGAAAGATGTTCCTTGAAGATATGGGACTTAAGGAGTCAGGTCTTGATAAGCTTATAAAGGCAAGCTATTCGCTCCTTGGACTTATCAGTTATCTTACTGCTGGAAAGCAGGAGTCAAGAGCTTGGACTATCAAGAAGGGAACAAAAGCACCTCAGGCTGCAGGTAAGATACATTCAGATTTCGAACGTGGATTTATCAAGGCTGAGGTTATTGCCTATGATGATCTGATCCGCGAGGGCAGTATGACAGCCGCTAAGGAAAAGGGTCTTGTTCGCCAGGAAGGTAAAGAGTACGTTATGAAGGACGGCGATGTCGTTCTCTTCAAGTTCAACGTATAAGATTTTAGTTAATCATTCTATTATTATTCATTAGAAGGGGTTAATCATGCAAGGCATATATTTTCCTGGATTTAATATTTTTTTTGAAAAAGTACTAAGTGCGATAACAATCTTAAATGTTAAGATTCCGCTTTACGCTGTATGTGTAACTGGTGGATTTATACTTGCACTGATCATAGCTTCAAAGGAAGCTCAGCGTACCGGACAAAATGATGAAGACTATCTCGACTTCTTTCTGTGGTTAGTTATTCCAGCTATCGCCGGTGCGAGAATCTACTATATAATATTCAATCACGAGAGATTCATTCAACCTGGTAAGTCACTTGGCAAGACAATTCTAGATATGGTGAATATCCATAATGGTGGACTTGCAGTTTATGGCGGACTTATCGCTGGAGTTCTTGCTGGATTTATATTTGCTAAGAAGAAAAGACTCAACTTCCCTCTTTTTGGTGATACTATAGCACTTGGTGTTGTAGCGGCGCAGATACTTGGTCGTTGGGGTAACTTCTTCAACAGAGAATGCTTTGGTTCATATACAGCAAGCAAGTTCAGAATGGCTATCCCTGTTAACTATTTTAGTAGCGGTTATTTTCAGACACTAAGAAATGAAGGCATCATTACTTCAGAAATGTTAAGTAACCAGGAACTTGTAAAGGGAATCGCTTGTTTTACTGTTCATCCTACATTTCTTTATGAAGGTCTGTGGAATCTCGCATTACTCATCTTCCTTCTATTATATAGGAAGAGAAAGAAGTTCGATGGCGAACTTGCTATGATCTATGTAGCAGGATACGGACTTGGTCGTTTCTGGATCGAGTGGATGAGAACTGATTCTCTGATGATCGGAAGTCTTAAGGTGAGTCAGGTGGTTGCTGCGATATGCTTCTTCCTTGCGGTTGCTGTTATAGTTAAGAACAGAATTGATATTAAGAATGGTAAGACACCTAAGGTTAATTATGTTCCTAACAAGAAGACAGAGGACGACTCCGAGGATTCAGAATCTGAGGAAAGTGAATCAAAAGAAGAATCTGAGGAAAAAGAATCCGAAGATAAAAAGAAGAAAGATAAGAAAAATATCAAGGATAAACTAAAAGCATCAAAAGAATCCGACGAAGAGGAAGAATCCGATGAAGAGGATGAAGACGATGTGGAGGAAGAACCCACAGACGATGCTGAATAGAAAAATGAAGTAAAATACCATATTTGGTATATAAGTGATATAAAAAACAGAATATTTAGTATTTTGGATGAAAAATGCACTCGCAACTTTGAGTTGTGGGTGCTCTTTTTTTGGCTAAAAATCGCGGTTTGTCGAAAAAAATAACTTGCATTTTGGTTTATGGTGGGGTAATATTGACGTGTAAGTGGGGAATTGTGTCAATTTTGGGCATAAAAAACCATAAAGTGGGGAATATCAACAAAACCAACAAGTTATCAACAAACCAAGATTACAGGAAAGGAGGAATAGTAAGTCGTGGCACTTAGCATGTTTGGTGAATATTTTCATAATGTAGATGCTAAGGGAAGACTTAGTGTTCCAGCAAAGTTCAGAGATACTCTTGGTTCAACTGTTGTTATAGCTATAGATCCAGATGGTTGTCTAAGAATCTATTCTTCAGAGAAGTGGGATGAGTTTGTTGCAAGTATTACTGAACAGATTGATACCAGTACTCCAAAGGGAAGAAAGCTTTTTAGATACTTCACATCTAAGGCATCAATATGTGAGCTTGATTCTCAGGGACGTATTATTATTCCTCCTTCACTTAGACAGCATGCCGGAATCACAAAAGAGGTTGTGGTAGTCGGAAGTGGAGATAAGGCTGAGGTTTGGGATAAGACTCGTTACGATGAAATGTTCGCTGAGATGGCAGAAGATGATGTTGTCAGTGATCTGATCGCAGAGTATGGTCTGAGAATCTGATAGTACCTCTCGGAGAAACGTAGATGGAATTTAAACATATATCAATAATGCTCAGTGAAGTTCTTGATGGTCTTAATATAAAACCAGATGGAATATATGTTGACGGAACCCTAGGAGGTGCCGGTCATTCATCTGAGATATTAAAGAGACTATCTGATAAGGGAAGACTTATAGGAATAGATCAGGATAGAGATGCACTTAAGGCATCCGCCGAGAGACTAAAGGATTATAAGAATGTTGAACTTATTCACAGCAATTATGTGAATATGAAGCAACTCTTAAAAGAAAGAGGAATAGACAGTGTAGATGGAATACTCCTCGACCTGGGAGTTTCATCCTACCAGTTTGATAATAAAGATAGGGGATTCTCGTATCGCGAGGATGCGCCTCTAGATATGAGAATGGATCGAGACTCAGAGTACACAGCAAGGGATATACTAAATGATTACTCCGAGGCAGATCTTAGAAGAATCATAAGCGATTATGGTGAAGAGAAGTTTGCCGCTAGAATAGCGAAAAACATAATAAGCTCAAGAAGTGAGAAACCCATCACAACTACATTTGAATTAAATGAAATAATCAAGGATTCAATTCCTGCAGCTGCTAGAAGACAGGGTGGTAATCCTTGCAAGAAGACCTACCAGGCTATTCGTATAGAACTAAACCGAGAGCTTACGGTATTAGAGGATAGCTTAACGGAGATGATTGATATGCTAGCGCCTAAGGGTAGACTGGCTATCATTACTTTTCACTCTTTAGAGGATAGGATAGTGAAGACGGCCTTCAGAACGGCAGAGTCGCCGTGCATATGTCCTCCGGAGTTTCCGGTATGTACATGTGGAAGAAAGTCGAAGGGTAAAGTAATTACAAGAAAACCGATAGTCGCATCACCAGAAGAATTGGAGAGGAATCCAAGAAGCAGTAGTGCGAAACTACGCATCTTTGAAAAAAGTGACAATTAGCCGGTCACATAACTAAGGGGAAGATATGGCAAGTAGAGCTAGAGAAATGTATATTGAAGAGGGCAATGCAGTAAGAAAAACTGTTGCAGTTCCGAGACGGCAAGAAGAAAGACCGGTACCTAGGAAGAGACGAGGTAGAAAGACCTATAAGAGATCAGCTATAAAAGCTGAACAGTCTATGGGATTTGACCTTAAGTACACCTTGGTTCTGGCTATAATGCTTGTTATGGTTATTCTCTCATGTGTAGTAATGCTTACAGTACAAGGAAGCGTAGAGAATAAGGAGAGGAAGATTGAATCTCTTCAGGAGGAGATACAGGATATAGAAGCTGATAACACAGCTTATGAAAATAAACTTAATAGTATGTATTCGCTAGAAGATATATATAATATTGCCACCGGAGAGCTGGGTATGGTATACTCGGAAAATGGTTCGATCATATATTATGAGAATGAACAAGGTGACTATGTAAAGCAATATGGTGACGTTCCGAAGACTGCTGACTGAGGCAGTCTTTTGGCGTTTTATTAAAGAACATTAATTTCGTAGAAAAAGAGAAGGCATAATGGGTACAGCACGAAGAAAAAAGAAAAAAAGAAGAGTCATGATAAAAAGGATGCGTTCGCGTCTTTTCTTCAATCGTTTATTACAATCTGAGACATGGAAAGGACTATACGGAGCGTATTCTTAGTCAGAAGGGATATGAGAGTATAATTGTTCCATATAAGCGTGGAGATATTTATGACTGTAATGGCTCTGTGCTTGCAACGAGTACTATGGTTTATAACGTTGTTATAGAACCTAAGAATATCAATAAGTTTGAGAAGAACAAGAAGGCTACTCTCGCTGCGCTTGATAAGTATTTCAGCGTATCAGCTGAGGAGGCTGCGGGTTATCTGGAGAAGAAAGATTCCTGGTATGAGGTTATCAGAAAGAAGCTTACCTATGATGATGTAAAAGATTTCATGTCTGATGAGAGAGATGGAAAGCTTCCAAATGTTGTGGGCATCAGACTTGAAGAAGAGTATAAAAGAACCTATCCTAACAATGAGTTGGCGTGTCATCTCCTTGGATTCGTAGTTAGCGGAAATGAGGGCTTAGGTGGTATAGAGGGTAGTTATAACTCATACCTGAATGGACAGAATGGACGTAAGTATTCTTATCTTGGAGAAGATTATAATCTTCAGAGAGAGGTTGAACTTCCTGTAAATGGTAACAGTCTTGTTACCACAATAGATAGTGAGGTACAACGTATTGTTCAGATTAAGTGCGATGAGTTCATGGATGAAATGGGAGCTAAGAATATATCAGTTCTTGTAATGAATCCAAAGAACTGCGAGATTCTTGCTTTATATAACTCTCATCAGTTTAATCCTAATAATGCTTACTCTATGGATAGCTGTAAGTATCAGTTTGAAACTAAGGATAAGAAGTTATCTGATGGTGAATATAAAGACCTTGTAAAGGGCATGACAGATGAAGAAAAGGTTGAGACACTGAATAACGTATGGCGTAACTTCGTTATAAGTGATAACTTCGAACCTGGATCAACATATAAGACATTTACAGTTTCTGGAGCTCTTGAGGAAGGTGTTATTACCGGAAATGAGGAGTTCTACTGTGACGGTATACAGCACGTGGCTGATTGGGATATCAAGTGCCACAACGTATATGGACACGGTATGCTGTCGGTGCCACAGGCACTTGAATATTCCTGCAACGACTGCCTTATGCAGATTGCGGCATTAGAAGGTTCATCTACATTTGATAAATACCAGGTACTCTTTGGCTTTGGTCAGAAGACTAATATAGATATATCCGGTGAGGCGAGTGAAGATGACCTCTACACTATGGTATATCATCAGGATACACTTAATCCTGTTGAGCTTGCTACATCAAGCTTTGGACAGGGCGTTACAGTTACTATGATGCAGCTTGGTACAGCATTTTGCTCTGCTATCAACGGTGGATATTATTACCAGCCACACGTAGTAAAGCAGGTGCTGGATGCAGATGGTAATCTGGTTAAGAATTATGACAGAATACTTGTTCGTAGAACCATCTCAGAAGAAACTTCAGATCAGATGAAGACGATTCTTCAGCAGGTTGTAGAAAATGGTACTGGTAAGAAGGCCATGATCGAAGGATATGAGATTGGCGGAAAGACTGGTACTGCCGAGAAGCTTCCTAGAGGAAATGGAAAGTACATCCTTTCATTTATCGGTTTTGCTCCTGTAAGTGATCCTCAGGTTATGATATACTGCGTTGTTGATGAACCGGGTGCTGAAGATCAGGCAAGTTCAGCTGCAGGTACACTTCTATTTAATAAGATAGCAGAAGAACTTCTTCCTTATATGAATATTTATAAGACTGGCGATGAAGTTGAAGAAGGCGATGATGTTGGTGATGAGATTGCAACACCAGTATTTGAGGGGCAGGCTCCTGATATAAGTGTTGCTGGATCTACTCCTGAGGAAAATGCTACTACAGAAGCAACTACAGAAGAAACGACCGAAGCGCCTAGTGAAGAAGGAACAGATAACTCGGGTGATGCCGGTGGAGGAACCGGTGACGGTGCAGAGGATAGTCCGGGAGATGGAGGATGATATAGTCCTCATATTGACATCTAGCTTGAAAGGAAATGGTATAAATAAATGGTCACTGAAAAATTAGTTACAGGTGCTATAGAGCTTATAGGTAAGAAGGTTATAGTTGCAGGAGCTGGACGAAGCGGTCTTGCTTCATCAGGACTTCTTATAAGAAATGGTGCCAATGTGGTGCTATATGATGGAAATGAATCCTTAGATAAGGAAGCGCTGAAAGGCTCATTTCCAAGTGCTGATAACTTCAGCGTTGTTTTAGGAGAATTGACAGATGAGACTCTTGCGGGAGCAGAACTTTTCGTTATTAGTCCTGGTATTCCGGTAGATGCTCCATTTGTAGAAAAGGTTAGAGAAAAAGGAATCCCAATCTGGGGTGAGATAGAGCTTGCTTACTATTATAGCAGTGGAGTGATTGCTGCGATAACAGGAACAAATGGAAAGACAACAACAACTTCTCTGGTTGGAGAAATCTTTAGCAGCTATACAGAGGATTCAATCGTTGTTGGAAATATAGGCCTTCCATTTACAAAGCTTGCGGATACAACACATGATAGAACACTTGTTGCTCTTGAGGTTAGTTCCTTCCAGCTGGAGACAGTGCATAAGTTTAGACCACACGTAAGTGCGGTGCTTAACCTGACACCAGATCATCTTAATAGACATTACACACTGGATAATTACTATAATGCAAAGCTCCGAATCTGTGAGAATCAGACAGAAGATGATTATCTTGTAATTAACTATGATGATGAAGAAACAAGAGTAAGAACAGAGAAGATAGATAATGTACATAAGGTTTACTTCAGCCATGAGACTGAGCTTGAAGAGGGTGCCTATGTAAGAGATGGAAAGATCTATATAAAGAGCTGGGATGTTGAAGGTGAACAGTATATTCTCGATGTAGATAAGATAAAGATTCTTGGTCTTCATAATCTTGAGAATGTTCTGGCAGCAGTTCTTATAGCTTACTATATGGATGTTCCTGTAGAAGTTATCAGAAATGCAGTGTATGCATTTAATGGAGTAGAACATAGAATCGAGTTCGTCAAGGAAATCGGCGGAGTAAAGTATTATAACGATTCAAAGGGAACAAATCCTGATGCAGCAATCAAGGCGGTACAGGCTATGAAGTCAAGTACACTTCTGATTGGCGGTGGTTATGATAAAGAATCAGTTTATGATGAGTGGGTTGAGACATTTCCCGGAAAAGTCAGAGTGATAGTTCTGATCGGTGAAACTGCAGATAAGATAGAGAAATGTTGTAAAGCCCATGGCTTTAATGAGATAGTACGAGTTGGCAATCTTAAGGAAGCGGTTGATTATTGTCACTCTGCAGCGAGACCAGGAGAAAATGTATTATTATCTCCTGCATGTGCAAGCTGGGATATGTTTAAGAGTTACGAGGAGAGAGGAACTCTCTTTAAGGTATATGTTAACGGGTTAGAGGAAAAGTAAGATGACAGAGAAGCTGGATAAGTTTTTAAAAAGGTGGGTTGTAAAAGGTACATATTTTGATTACCCTACACTTTTTTATATTGTATTTCTCTCATTTTTTGGGTTTATTATGATATACAGCTCCAGTTCTTTTATCTCTTATAGAATCTATGGCAACAGAGTTCATTTCCTTAACTTCCAGCTGCTTTTTGCGGGACTAGGATTTATAGGAATGCTATTTGTATCGAAGATACGTTATCAGAGAATGAAGAGATTTACGATTATTCTTTTGGCCGCAGAACTTCTTCTTCTCATTATCGTTCTTATAAAGGGTGTTAGTGTAAATGGTTCATCCAGATGGATTCAGATGGGTGCACTTAGATTCCAGCCTTCAGAGATTGCGAAGATGGCAATCATTCTCTATATGGCATATATTTGCTCAGAGAAGCCGGAACTCATGAGAACACTTAAGGGCACTGTGAATATGTTTGTTCCAGTCGGAGTACTTATAATCTTTATCGCGATTGAGAACATGAGTACTGCTCTTATATGTGCAGCGATTGCGGTGGGCATCTGGTTTATCGCTACTCCAAAGCTCGTATATCTGCTGGCTATGATTCCTGTTGGTGTCCTTGGTCTTCTTCTTATGATATTTGGTCGAGGATATAGAGGAGACCGAATAACTACATGGCTTAATCCTGAGGGTACAGAGAAGGGATATCAGACTATGCAGGGTCTATATGCTATAGCTTCTGGTGGACTGTTCGGAAGAGGTCTTGGACAGAGTATTCAGAAGATGGGTAATATTCCTGAGGCACAAAATGATATGATATTCTCTGTTATATGTGAAGAACTTGGAATTGTTGGTGCTGCTGGACTTATACTTGTATTCCTGCTTCTTATCTGGAGATGCAAGTTTATTGCAGAAGGAGCACCTGATAGATATGGTTCCTTCATAGTTAGTGGAATCATTATACATATTGCCGTACAGGTTGTTATCAACATGTGCGTTGTTACGAATCTTATGCCTAATACAGGTGTACCATTACCATTTATCAGTTATGGAGGTACCTCCATAGTCTTTCTGATGGTTGAAATGGGACTTCTGCTTGGAGTATCTAGGCAGATAGAGCCTGAAGGATATAGACAGGAGATGTTAGAGGATGAGAACTAAAGTACCGATTATTCCCATTATCATACTGGTGATCCTACTCGGTGGTATTCTCTATCTCAGTACATATACTCTGAAAACCATTGAAATAAATGGCTGTGAGATGTCCTCGGAAGATGAGGTCAGGGAGTATATCGAATCAAAAGCATTAATGGATAATACCTTGCTTCTTTATCTAAATAATAGATTTGGAAGTTCGGAGAGTATTCCATTTGTTACAAAGATGGATATATCATTTGAGGGAAAACATAAAGTAAAGGTGGATGTGTACGAGAAGTCAGTTGCTGGATGCATAGAGTATATGGAATGCTATGTATTCTTCGATAAGGACGGTATCGTCATGGAAACTGATAAGGAAAGACGTGAAGGCGTTCCTTATATAAAAGGTTTGTCAGTAAAGAGTTGGGAGCTGGGACAGAAACTTCCTATTGAAAACAAGAAGAAGTTCGATATGATACTGAATATTACACAGCTTCTTGAAAAGTATGAGCTTGAGATACAAGGTATACGGTTCACGGCTGATGGCGAAATTGTGCTTACGCATGATAACATAGAAATCGAACTTGGGGATGGCTCAAATGTAGCAGTCCAGCTTATGAATCTGGGAAGTATACTTGAGGCGGAAGGACTTGAAGGAAAGACTGGAACTCTTTATATGAAAGATTACAGTCAGGATAATCCGATAGCCAGCTTCAAAGTTAAGTAATATTCACAACCGGCAAAGACAAGTTAGAGATTAACATAAAAACTTTTTATTGCTATTTGTTGAAAAAATTAGTAAAATACAAGATAAGTGTGACTAGACACAAGAAGAAGTATAAAAAGTATTAAATGAGTAAAAGTAAGTAATACAATAAGGAGGAAGGAACCTTGCTTGAGATAAAGTCAAATGATGAGAAAAATCCTGCAAGAATATTAGTTATAGGTGTTGGTGGAGCAGGAAACAATGCTGTAAACAGAATGATAGATGAGAATGTTGAGGGTGTTGAGCTTATAGCTATTAACACTGATAAACAGGCTCTATCTCTCAGCAGAGCTACAACAAAGGTTCAAATTGGTGAGAAACTTACTAAGGGACTGGGCGCAGGTGCAAAGCCTGAGATCGGTGCTAGTGCAGTAGAAGAAAATAGAGAAGAGATAAATGATATCATCAAGGATGCGGATATGGTATTCGTTACCTGTGGTATGGGTGGTGGTACTGGTACAGGTGCTGCTCCTATCGTTGCAGAGATTGCTCGTAACCTTGGTATACTTACAGTAGGTGTTGTTACAAAGCCTTTCTCATTTGAAGGAAAGCCTCGTATGAACAACGCATTAAATGGTATTGCTAAGCTTCGTGAGAACGTAGATACACTTATCGTTATTCCTAACGACAAGTTACTTCAGATTTGTGATAAGAGAACAAGTATTCCAGATGCACTTAAGAAGGCTGATGAAGTTCTTCAGCAGGGTGTTCAGGGTGTTACAGATCTTATCAATAAGCCAGGACTTATTAACCTTGACTTTGCAGATATTCAGACTGTTATGCGTGATAAGGGTATCGCTCATATCGGTATCGGTCAGGGTAGTGGAGATAATAAGGCAGTTGATGCAATCAAGGCTGCTATGGATTCACCACTTCTTGAGACAACAGTTAATGGTGCTACAGATATCATCGTTAACTTCTCTGGAAATGTTGGTATCGTAGAAGCATACGATGCTATCACATACCTCTCAGAAGTTGCTGGTGAGGAGGCTAACATCATCTTCGGTACAGTTGATAACGACGTTGCTGGTGAGGATGTAAGCATTACAATCATTGCTACAGGTCTTGAAGATGCAGAGAAGTCAAGTGCTGTTGGTGGAAGTACAGTTAAGGCTGCTCCAAAGCCACCTACATTTGGAATCAGTACTCCAAGTACAACATCTATGCCATCTATGCCAAGTCTTGGTGGAGCAAAGAAAGCAACTCCAGTTCCGCTTAATCTTGGAAATGATCCAGTACCAGTTCAGGAGACACCACTCCAGACAGCTGATACTTCATCAATGGGTTCAAATGCAAATCAGAATCTCAAGATTCCTGATTTCTTAAAGAGAAGCTAAGATAAACTAGCATATAGAATATAACAATTAAAACGTCTTGGAATCGAAAGCTTTCAAGGCGTTTTAATTGTTTTGTCTATTGGATAATATACTTAGAGGTTTGTTATGGTTAGTGTGATCATCCCGTCGCATAACAGCGACAAGACTCTCAGCAAAGCTGTGAGGTCTGTTCTGGGACAGAGTTATCACAATTTTGAGATAATAATAGTAGATAATGGCAGTGATAATCCGCCAGTGTTAGATGATGATATAATGTCGGATCCAAGAGTTAAGCTTCAGGTTGAGAAGGATTCTCTTGGTGCTGCCGGAGCTAGAAATCTAGGAATAGATATGGCGAAGGGCGACTATATAGCATTTCTGGATGCAGATGACTTCTGGACTAGTGACAAGCTGGAGAAACAGCTGCATATTATGGATACATTTACTGTGGATGGGAAAGCACCAAGTATATGTTTTTCTGGACGCCGCATTGTAGATGAAAGTGGCGAGAGCACTGGTCACTATATAGGTTGTAAGAAGGTGGTAACATATGATGAACTGCTTACCACAAATCAGATTAATTGTTCTTCGGTTCTTGTTAGTAAGAGTGCACTTACGGGACATCGATTTCCTGAGGATGTGAAGAAGGACATACATGAGGACTATGTAATGTGGTTATCTATCCTTAAGGATGGAGGTTACGCTGCAGGTATAGATAAGCCTCTTCTGCTATATAGAAAAAGTCATGATAGCAAGTCTGGAAATAAGTTCAGGTCTGCTATAATGAATTATAGAGTGTATAAGTATATGGGACTTGGATGGTTTTCTCGTATAAAATACATGGTGACTTATACAGTGCTAGGAATTAGAAAACATTCTAAAATATTTGAGTAAAGCTAGGAAATGCTTTACAGGAGGAACAACATATGGAACAGAAAGGAAGAGCAGAGCTTCTTCTTGAGGGACTCAGAACTAGAATAAAGGATGCACCGTCACAGCCGCTTCATAGCGAGAAGGCTGTGCTGGATAGAGAAGAATTACTTAAGCTTATCGATAAGGTTTCAGAAGTTGTTCTGGCTGAGATGAATACATATAGAGAAGTAAATGATAAGAGAGCTCGCATTATTAAAGAAGCTAAGGATGAGGCTGAGGAGATTCTCTACCAGGCTGAGAGAACAGCGAGCCGTATCAGAGTAACTAAGCGTAAGGATACAGAGCCGCCTGCATTTAAAGCTTCAGAGTTAGATCAGGATGAGAAGGAATCCCTTAGAATGGCTTCGGATATCTATGCTGCTTCTCTCATTTATACAGATGAAATGCTAACTGAGGTTGACCATCTGGTTCAGGATTCTTATGAGAAGATTGAGCAGGAGTATTCAAGAATGAAGAGTACTCTTAGACAGAAGATAGAAGATATATCTGAGAATAAGTCTGAACTTATGAGTAACCTGAATGGTCTTAAGACAAGTGACAGATATGCTCAGATACTTGAGCTTAGTGAGCTGCTATCTATAGAGTTATACAACGAGCGTAAGAAGGCTATGGCTAAGGAACGTGAGGAACAGGCTCAGATGAGACTTGTTCTTAAGGAAGATGGTGAGGCTGAAATCAAGCAGGATAATGCTAGACCTCCTATCAGCTCAGATAGAACAGCTGTTAAGATAGACCAGGAGAAGAGCGAGGGCCTCGGCATACAGGTTATGGATAGATCTGATGAAGCGATAGGCGATGTAGAAGAAGCAAAAAATACATTGTCAGAGTAAATGAGAATTATATATTTTTAGTTTTGGAAGAAGCAATATGAGTAGTGAACAAGGTATAAAATTAGAAAGTTATGTAAGAGTTATAAATTATTATGAGACAGATCAGATGCAGGTTGTACATCATAGCAACTATGCCAGATATCTCGAGGAAGCAAGACTCCATATGATGGATCAGATGGGACTTGGTTATGATAAGCTTGAGGAAATGGGAATCATTATTCCTGTTCTGGAACTGCATGATTATTACACAAAGTCTATAACATTTGGCGATGTTATAGAGATAAAACCAGTTGTGATTAAGCTGACTCCTGTCAGATTCACGCTTAAGTATGAGATATATCGATCTGGAACAGATGAGTTGCTTCATACAGCCCAGACCAGTCATGCTTTTGTAGATACAAACTTTAAACCAATGAATTTAAAGAAAACATATCCAGATGTTTACGAGACACTATCTCAGATAGTTGTGGAACAGTAAATGAGCGATTGGCAATGTGCGGTGGGGCCATGTGCGAGGGGGACTGTCCCCATTGCACATGGTCCCGCTTTTGATATAATAAAGCTATGAGAAAACTAAGAAAGAACAACAGAATATTAGCGATTTAATGAGCTTTGCTCTATGCTTGGGAGCGCAGTCAGGTATACCGGTTCATGCTGAACATCTGAGTGTTGAAGAAGCTTATGGTCAAAATGATTGGTCCACTGAAATTGAGCATTTACTATCAAAAGGTGAATATGTTGAAGGTCAAGTCGTTGTAGGAATAGATTATTCGGTTACTGATATGCCACTGTTCAGAAATGCATATGATGCAGAAAATATAAATGATATGTATCCTGGCGACAATGGTTTCGAAGATTCAAAAGTGCGAGATGGAGTGCTTGTTCCGGTTAGTAGTGGTATTACTTTAATTCATATGGCTATTTAAAAGAGTAACTTTCGTGAAGGTTTATGTATGGGGAATAAACTTATGGAGGAGTACGATATGTTAAAAAGTAAGTTAAGAAAAACTATTGTTTATTTGTTGGTCGCATCATTTGTATTTTCAATCTTTGCAAATCTTGCAGTTCCAGGTGTTTTTGCAGCTGGAGATGTAATCCTAAAGCAGCGTGACTGGTCTCAGTATGTAAGGCGAGATTATTATAATACGCTAAGCGATGAAGATAAGGAAATATATGACAAAATGGATAAGGTTTGTCGTGATGTTTTAGAAGGAAGACAGGACACATCATATAATTCTTTATCAAAGTCATACCAATTGCCTGCAATTTATATAGGCGATGATACATCGAAGGTAATGAGTATTCTTACCAAAATGCTCAAGGATAATCCGATATATTTCTTTACTTCAACTCAGTTTTCAAAAAATGGGACGGGCAATATCTACCTTTTTTGCTATCCAGAGTTCGCTGATAAGGATGTGCGAATTGCTGCGACTAATGAACTTTTTGATAAGGTAGATAGCTGGTCTGAAATCGTAAATAACGCAGGAAATACAAGATACAAGAAAGCAAAGAAGGCAAATGATCTCATTATCGAAAACGTTGTGTATGATCAAAGTTCAGAAGGAAATAGAATTTCGTTGCACCAAAGTATATACAGTTCTTTTATTAATGGAAGAAGTGTGTGTAATGGCTATGCTTTTTCTATGACCATTCTTATGAATAAAGTTGGTGTTCCTTGTATGTCCGTATCCAGTATCACTCATGCGTGGAATAAGATATGTATGGATGATGGCAAATGGTATGCAACCGATGTGACTTGGAATGATGATGGTTCTACGTCGAATAATAAATATATGAATCAGTCTGATGAGGCTATAAAGTTTCATGATACAAGCAGTGAGCATAATCTATTGGATGGCTGTCCTGCACCTAAGTGCGAAAGCACATATTATCCTCCTGGTGAAACTCTTGTGTGGGATGGAGGAGTGGCACATGTTATTGTTGGTGGTGATGATACAGATGTTACTGATGATGGCACAGACAAAGGAAATAATAATTCTGATGCAAATCAGCAGAATAAAGATAATTCATCAAACCAGCAAGGAAAGACCGATACCAACAATCAACAGAATAATAATCAGGCTACTAATGATCAGGCCGCTAATCAGAATAATGATGCTGCGCAGCAGGCAGGAAATGGAGCTGCACCTCAGGAAAGTACTCCAAGTTACAAGAGCGAATGGGTAAACGGTCGCTGGTATGATGCTGATGGAAATCAAACCTACGAGGGAACCCTTTCGTGGAAGAGTAATAGTACTGGCTGGTGGGTAGAGGATTCCGCGGGCTGGTATCCAGTAAGCTGCTGGCAGAAAATAGATGGAGATTGGTACTATTTTGATGATACAGGTTACATGGCGTCAAGTGAGTGGAGAGATGGCTGCTGGCTTGGCAGCAGTGGTGCATGGAACTACGAAGGCGTAGGCTCATGGCACAAGGATTCAAAAGGCTGGTGGTTCGGAGATACCTCAGGCTGGTATGCTTATTCAGAGTGGCAGAAGATAAACGGTGAGTGGTATTACTTTAATGCCAGTGGATATTTAAAATAAAAATTTTTCAATTTGAAACAAGTTTGATACAAATATATTGTTCTAACATCTTTAAGGGACAGAAGGTTATTTTGGTTCAGTTAGGTTCAGTGCTTGAAATTGTAATTTAATACATATGTTTTGAAATGAAATATACAAAAGCTGGTGGCGTGAGAAGCGCTACCGGCTTTTTGGTTTTTGGAGGTTTACAATGGAGGGGGAATAAACTATAATGAGTCGTGTCTTTTTGTAGCCCCTTGGCTTCAAAGACAGAAAACTGTTGATTTTTTTATTTATCCAGGAGGAAAAAACATGGATTACAAGAATTCAGGTGTTGACATCGAGGCTGGTTACAAGTCAGTTGAGCTCATGAAGGAGCACGTTAAGAAGACTATGAGACCAGAGGTACTTGGAGGACTTGGAGGGTTTGCTGGCGCATTTGACTTAAGTAAGATTAAGGATATGGAAGAACCTGTTCTGTTATCTGGAACAGATGGTTGCGGAACTAAGGTAAAGCTGGCGTTCGTAATGGATAAGCACGATACAATCGGTATTGATGCTGTAGCAATGTGTGTAAATGATATCGCTTGCTCAGGTGGAGAGCCACTATTCTTCCTGGACTATATAGCTTGCGGCAAGAACTATCCTGAAAAGATCGCTTCTATAGTAAGTGGTGTTGCAGAGGGATGTATTCAGTCAGAGGCAGCTCTGGTTGGTGGAGAGACAGCTGAACATCCAGACCTTATGCCAGAAGATGAGTACGATCTTGCGGGATTCGCTGTAGGTGTTGTAGATAAGAAAGACCTTATAACAGGTGAAAACATTAAGCCAGGTGATACACTTATTGGTATCGCTTCAACAGGCGTACATAGTAATGGATTCTCACTTGTAAGAAAAGTATTCGAGATGACTAAGGAGTCTCTTGATACATATTATGATGAGCTCGGAAAGACACTTGGTGAAGCTCTTATCGCTCCAACAAGAATTTACGTAAAGGGACTTAAGGCAGTTAAGAATGCAGGAGTAACAATAAAGGGATGCAGCCACATTACAGGTGGTGGATTTTATGAGAACATCCCACGTATGCTTCCGGAAGGTGTTAGAGCACAGGTTAAGAAAGATTCATACGAAGTACCTGCAATCTTCAAGCTTCTTGCTGCAAAGGGAGACATTGCAGAGCAGATGATGTATAACACATTCAACATGGGTCTTGGAATGATCATCGCTGTTGATCCTGCAGATGCTGATAAGGCTATAGCTGCACTTGAGTCAACAGGCGATAAGGCGTGTGTTGTTGGTGAGATAATCAGCGGCGATAAGGGAGTAGACCTCGTTTAATTTCTTCACGTTAATTGATAACAATGTGTCTTTGATCATACAAAGAGGATAAATATATGAGAGTATTAGTATGTGTATCTGGAGGCGGAACAAACCTTCAGGCAATCATAGATAGAGTTGCAGATGGAACTATAACTAACACTGAGATAGTTGGAGTTATCAGCAACAACTATGGGGTATATTCACTTGAGAGAGCTGAGAAGGCTGGAATAAAAGGTGAAGTCGTATCTCCAAAAGACTTCCCAGATAGATCATCCTTCAACAAGGCATTTCTTGCAAAGCTTGATGAATATAATCCAGACCTTATTGTACTTGCAGGCTTCCTGGTAGTAATCCCACCAGCAGTTATTGAAAAGTATGAAGGTCGTATCATCAATATACATCCATCACTCATTCCATCATTCTGTGGAACAGGCTACTATGGACTAAAGGTTCATAAGGCAGCCCTTGAGCGTGGTGTAAAAGTATCAGGTGCAACAGTGCACTTTGTTGATGCAGGAACAGACACTGGTCCAATCATCCTTCAGAAGGCAGTTAATGTAGAAGAAGGAGATACACCTGAAACACTTCAGCGTCGCATCATGGAGCAGGCAGAGTGGGTAATCCTCCCAGAGGCAATTAACCTGATTGCAACCGGCAAAGTTACCTACAAAGCTACATCAGACTTGAGAAACTAACATTCGCGAGAATGTATATTACGAGGAGACAAAAATGAAGATTATGATCGTTGGTGGTGGCGGCCGTGAACACGCCATAGCATGGGCAGTAGCAAAGAGCCCTAAGTGTGATAAGTTATATGCTGCACCTGGAAATGCTGGTATTGCCAGTCTTGCAGAGTGCGTTGATATATCTGTTATGGATGCTGATTCTTTAGTAGCATTTGCAAAGGAGAAGGAGATTGACTTCGTTATAGTTGCTCCTGATGATCCTCTAGCAGCTGGTGTTGCTGATGCATTTTTAGATGCAGGTATCAAGACATTTGGACCAAGAAAAAATGC
>CACWGK010000061.1 GCA_902760415.1 uncultured Lachnospiraceae bacterium | reverse complement strand
CCATTTATATCATAACTGTTGTCTGGAAAACCATACGAGCCAAGACTAGAGCCTCTTGATACAGTGTAAGTCTTGGTTTTTGTAGCTTCATTTCCACTTATGAAGCCTTCTTTAGAATTATACGTAATTGTAAAATCCGTATCATCTGCATAAGATATCCCCGCTTGCTGCGGAAAACATAGAATAGTGCCTGCAATCACTGCCAGCGCCAATACGTAGACTAGTAGTTTTCTCCCCTTAAACTCCTTCATAATGTAACACCCCATTTCACTAAATAATTGGTTAATTAGTACGCCTTCTCATCTAGTTGAAACTAAGCTAAATATACTATATAACAAATGGCTACTGCAACTATTCTTTTTACTTTATAAACACAAAGAAAAAAGGCGGTGCGTATATTACGCACGCGCCCATTCTACGATAGGATTTATATACTTCTTATCTGATATATCGAAGGAGTGTGAATACATCTCCCCCTGTTCCTTCTTCGCCTCATCCTTCTTAAGCATAGAGGCAAAGGCCTTCATCATAAGCTTCCCTGAAAGTCCCATCTTCTCATAATTCAGTCCGCCTGGACAGTAAAATGTCTTAATCGAACCCTTCAGATCATCTGGAACAATCTTCTTCATGGCCGCCTTCATATTCGGCTCATCAACTGTTGCCGCTCCAACACAGAAAACCGCTGTCTTCTTAACTGGATTTTTCCTTAACTTCGAATAGAATATATCTGACTTAACTACCTTTCCCATAGACGCCCATCCACCATAGATAACTTCATCGTAGGGACTAAAACAGTCATCTGGTTTCTTCTTCAGTTCATCTGCGGTCCAGAGATCAGCTCCAAGCTTCTCAGATATCCACTCTGCATACTTCTTAGTAAAGCCCGTCTGTGATGCATAAACTATTAGTGTCTTCATAATACTTTCCTTCCATTAATTCTAGTAAAACTCAGTAAAACTCAGACACTATACTATAAAATTGCGTCAAATCATCAAACTTCTTCCATCATTTGCTTACTTTGCAAAGAGGTTGCGATATTCACCCGGCGCCATCCCCTTCTCCTTGCGGAATACACGGTTGAAGCTCGGTATGCTCTGGAAGCCTGAAAGCATCGCAACTTCCGTGAGAGTCATATCATTCTGTGATAGCAGCTCAGTTGCTTTCTCGAGTCTTACTGTATTCAGCCACTTGCTGTAATTCATACCAGTTATATTCTTAAAGATTCTGGAGAAGTAGTCCTTACTGATGCCTGCCATCTCTGCCATAGCAGCCTGAGACAGGTCGTCGGCTGTAAGGTTGTTCTTGATGTAATCTGTGACCACGATCATACGCCTCAGCACATCATCGGAATAAGCTTCATTTTCAGATGTCTTAAGTTCAGGAGCGAAGTCACGTCTATGCTCATCTAGAGTCAGCATAAACTCCATAAGCAGCATACAGCATTTGAGTTCTCGATTTGCTTCTTCAGAGTAGAAGAAAGTATTCATTTTATCTACGATTCCGTGTAGCTTCTCAGTCAATTCTGGATGAGTACTCCTGCAGATTACGTGAAGATTTCTATAGAAATGCATTATTCGCTGAAGGTCAAAAAGCGAACTCATGAAGGAGTTACTGAACTGGATTACCAGCGAATGCTCGCGGTCAGCGTCGACAACCTCATGCATTTCCATAGGCCACGCAAGAACGAAGTCGCCCTCTTCAAGGTTATATGTACTCTGATTTATCTTATATATATTTGTCTCGCCCGGACCTACGACAATTATCTCGCCGTAAGAATGCCAGTGCATCTGATATCTACGCTCCTTGTAACCCGTAGACATATTAAATGCACTTCTTGTATCAAAATCATATATTTCATATTGACTATAATCCATATAAGTACCCTTCCCATATAGTTCTGAAACTTATATCGCTTATTGATTATTGTATTAAATAATCTGTCAAAAATCGATAAAAAAGTGAGTCTATAACAAAAAATGAGAAACAACAATTCGATTTTTGAGAAGTCGAAGAAATCAATTGGAAGTATATTACATTATCGAAAATGAAGAAACAAAGATAAAGATAAGAATATTAACAGTATAATTATTCGAGGAAGAAATATGAACGCTAACACAAGAGATATGACTGTAGGCAGTCCAGTAAAACACATTATACTTTTTGCAATTCCATCGCTGATTGGAAATATATTCCAGCAGGTTTATAACATAGCCGATTCCATAATCGTTGGACGTTATGTTGGAGCAGACGCACTTGCTGCTGTAGGTGCTTCTGGTTCTATAACATTTCTTTTCTTTGCGCTTTGCAACGGAATCGGAAGTGGCGGCGGTATCGTAGCGTCACAGTATTATGGCGGCCACAATGATAAAAAGATTAAAAACTGCATAGTGAACACAGGCTTCATCATGATGCTTGTGCCTATAATATTCGGACTGATAGGTTATATATTTGCACCCGTCCTCCTGAAGCTTCTTAGCACTCCTTCAAACATTATAGCAGACTCAACTATGTACATCAGATATATGTGCATCGGTCTGCTCTTCGTTGCAATATATAACTATCTGTCCTCTATGCTTAGGGCATTTGGAGATTCGAAGTCTCCACTATATTTCCTGATTCTTTCAACTATTATAAATGTGGCACTTGACCTGCTATTCGTATATAAGTTCAATATGGGTATAAAAGGAGCAGCACTTGCAACTGTAATCGCACAGTTTATCTCTGCTGTGACCTGTGCAGTATACGCATATATGACAAATGAGTATTTTAGACTACATAAAGAAGACTTTGTTATCTCAGGCCATATGACATATAAGATAGTAAGACTTGGAGTACCTATGTCACTCCAGTTTGCACTTATCGCAGTATCTACTATGGCTATGCAGAAGGTAGTTAACCATTATGGAACAAATGTTGTAGCTGCATTTACTGCTACAGGAAGAATCGAACAGTTTATCCACCAGCCATATATGACTCTTGGCGCTGCCCTGTCAACCTTCTGCGGACAGAACTACGGAGCGGAGAAACACGACAGAGTTCGACTTGGATATAAGAATGGTATGATCATGATGACAGTCATATCTCTCGTAATAATGCTTGTAATGCAGATCTTCGGTGGAGCTATAACATCACTCTTCATCCCTGATCCAGAGGTTATAAAACTTGGAGCTATGGGACTTCGCATGACCAGCATGTTCTATCTTGCACTGGGAACAATCTACGTTGTACGTGGAGTTCTAACAGGTGTAGGTGATGCATTCTTCGCACTCTTCAACGGTATCATTGAAGTTATAGGTCGATTCACTCTTCCTATACTTATCACACACTACATGGGATACGGAATACGTGGAATCTGGATATCAGCCGGACTTGTATGGCTTGTCAGCGGCATAACTGCATGGATGAGATACGAGAATCGCCTTCACAGCAGTTTATTCCACTTCGAAAAACCTGTAACACATAAAGCCGTTTTTTAGTCGTATACAAAATACAAAAAAAGACAAGATAAAATTAGATTTTGATATCTATATTTTACTTGTCTTTTTTTTATGTATTTATGATAGTTGTATTATATTGTCAATTATTCAATATTACCCGCTTCAAATTCCCAAATTGTATTATGTTCAACAGTATGCCCATCTTCAAATTTAACAGTAATATCCCATCTTGATATAAAATCAACAATAGTTGCCAACTTTCCATTTTTCATAACTTTACTTCTACCTACACTTTTATTTACTTTATTTCTTTTTGTGTTTTTATTTTCTTCTCTTTTCGAAGAATAATACTGTTCTCGTGTAACATAGGTAATATTGTCATTTTCATTAATGATTTCAGAATTATTAGATTCTACACTACACTCTATCTCTTGATTACTTTCTATTCTTTTTACAGTATTAACATCTTCATCAAATACTTTTTCATTCCAAATCCTGATAGTATTATGTTGCCAAGCATATTGTATAGACCTCATCATACCAGAATCTCTATACATTGATGTCCCTCCAACCCATTCAGGTACCCTGAAAAAATCAAGTTGTTCACTATTATCTGATTCAGCTAATACCGTTAATAACTTCCTATCTGATGAAAGCTGATATTTTTTTACCAAATCTGGTTCATGCATAGTTAACAGATTTTTTACACTTGGATAAGCAAACCTCCCCGACATACTTGTAGCCCAATATGCTGTTATTTTTCCATCATATGGATTTAAATATATGTGACTATAATAACTAATATCAACTATGCATCCATGAATAACACCTGTACCACCGAACATCTTCACTTCTTTTGATATATTCTCTAAAGCATTTTGATATGGTTTAATCAATTCACGAAGTTTATATATATATGCATCCATATTATCGTAATAATAGAATATGTCATTATGAGATAATTTCTTTCTTTGTCCACCTACCATTAGACATGTGCTGGATTTAGATTCAAGAATAAACATGTACACATTACATTTTTTTAACATATATAATGTTCCTTGGTAATTACATCCTTTAATATATACTCCTCTTCCATAATAAAATTCTTTATATTGTTCCGAACTGATAACATATATTCCATCTATATATTTTTCAAATGGGTCATACCAAGAATTCACTTGAACTGCTTTTAATTTCCAATTTTGTGGTTTGTATCCAACTTGATTATCAGCCAATATTACAGACTGATTTTCATTTCTACAAAATGAGTTTTTATGAGTATGTCCATTTATATAAATCCAATTTGAAACACAATTTTTTTCCGGCATCCAGTCAAAGACTGGAGTATGAGTACATACAATTACATTTTTATCTTTTGCACATTTAGCAACCTTATCATGTATACGCCTAAATATCTTAGTTCGTCGCTTATCTTCTTCTAAATCTAGAGTTTTTCTATATAACCCCCTTGAGGCATTATATTGGGGGTTGCACCCTGAAAACCCGATTCCTCCCAATATGATAAGCGAACAATTGGAGAATAATTCTTTTAAATCATTTTCAGATGATTGCATTAAATCTTCTTGAGATATTTTCAAGTGTCTCTGATTCTTATATCTAATATAAACCTCATTTTCAAGAAAAAATAAACTCGAACCCCAATTTGTTTCATCGATCATCGATGTCATCTGGCGATACGATTCCACCACTTCATCAACATTTCGTATTTTTTTTCTCACATCATTACAATTAATACTACCATATCCATCCCATAACTCATGATTACCTAATATTGAAATAATGGTTCCTTTCCATTTTTTACATAAACAATCATAAAAAATTTCTGATACTCTTATATCACAAGAAACATCTCCTCCCACAAGAAGAATTCCATCTCTTGATTCATTATCACCAATCATTTTTGTTATTTTTTTATCTATTAAGTTAATTAATAAATCGTTCGCATCGCTTTTATTTAATCTTCCTTTAGCCACAATTTTAGAGTAACTTTGATATAATTGATGTTCAATATGAATATCAAATATGTAATATATTTTTTTAGAAGCATAATCAGAATCACTTAAATCATGAACCGTCATTTTTTTATTTTGGAGTGAATCCAAACTATAACATGTTGGAATCTCCGGTAAATAATTCTTTATTAACTCATCATCTGCAGGAGATATATGAATAAGTTCAGTATTCTGATTTGTAATTTCTTTAATTTCTTTTATTTTTTCCTTAACAAATAACAGCGTCTGTCTTTTTAATGGACATATTCTTTCACCACGTAAATTAATTAATCGCTCATCTTCTTTATTTTCTCCACTTATATCCTTAGCTTTATCATTCCAAATTTCTAATAACTCTGCATTTTCAGAATCATATTTTATAATCTCATCAATAATCTTCTTATTTTCTCTCATTGCATTTGGAAATTGTTTAAAAGATATATAATAATGTGTCGGATCACTATAGTGTTCCCTCGGAAAACTTTCTTTAAAAACAGAAAAAAAGCCATTTCTTATTATATACAAGCACATTTCTTCATTTACATATTTACTTGGTATATATGGAAATGATTCATAATTATCATTTAAACATGTCTCACTTATTTCCTTAGTTATATACTTTTCCGGAACATACTTGATTGCCATAGAATCATTTTTAATTGACGCATAATACAATTCCTTAGTTAAATATTCTTCATTTATGCACCTAATAGCTTTCCCATTATGTTCAACAGCGAGTTTAGCTAACTCAGCATAATCTTTTCTCTTCTCATTTATACACTTAATACTGTATGGCGTATGACTAACTGATATAACATATATTTCATGCGTTTTAAACTTACCTGGTATATAATCAATTGGATATGTATATAATTCACGTTCAGTATTTTTCTCAGATAATATAGCTTTAATAACCATATCCTTATTGACATATCCTTTGGGGATAATCCGTAATGAACACCCATAAGTTTCAACTGCCACTTCATATAGATTTTTAATCCATCTATCATCCGAATATAGTTCTCTATTCATTTCTATCAGCGATGTTGGAACATAGTTTAACGCTGAGCCATTTTGTTTAACTGCTATTTCACATAGTTCTGACGTTATCAATTTTTTAGATGCATATTTCAAAGCTTCCCCATCATGAGCACAAACCTTTAAAAGCAATTCATATGTCTGTGAACTCTTGGGAATTCGTCGCAAATTATCAGCCGTTGGATTACTCATTACGCGTTCCATTGGACTTTGAGAAATAAGATTATATTTTTCTTCTAAATGTCCCATAAAGCCTCCCCCTTTTCATTAATTTATACAAATAAATAATATAAATAATTCTATTACTTACACCCTAAATCAAATATATCATATTCATTCTTTACTTAATAGAAAAAAGACACTTGAAGCAATAGCTTAAAGTGTCTTGAAATCAATTTACACACAAGGCTGTTCTTTTGCACGAACTACATTTTTAACTATGATCCAGATAATCCAGAATATAGCGAATATAACGGAATATATGACGAGTACTAACACATCGAGCCAAAAGCAGGTTAGTACAAAAAGTATGGCCGTTATAACGCCAAATATATGAGTAACTATAGCGGGAACAAAATACTTCTGTCTAAAATCTTTTCGAGTTTTAATTGTCAGAATTGTCAGTATTATATAAGCGATAAGGATAAAGACATCATTTCCTTTAGTGGTGTCAGTATATCTAAACATAACCCTATTCTTTAAGGTAACGCCATTATCCGGAAACTCCTCGCTACGAATACTATAGTACTCACCATCTCTATAGATCAGCTGAACCTGGTCCCCCACTTCATGCTCATAGTCATCAACAACTATAACGCTTCTGCCATCAACCTCACATTCAAATTCTTGGGCACTTGCATAATGATTGACCCGGGTCCTAAGAACTGCATCTTTTAAGGTGATTTCAACCTTACTTTCTCTTATGGCTGCCCTACATCCAATAAAAATAAATGGTATCAAAAGCCAAAAGGTAATGATTCTAAAACTATTAAGGATTTGAAAGATAATACTCTTAACCATATTATAGACCTCACAAACTTGGATAGAATTATACTTAATTATCTGCTATAGGTTCCTGAAATATATCCATACGCGATAACATTTCCATATTCATTTGGCTTTCCCCTCTTCGAGATAGACAGATAATCATAATACATGTAATCCGCTGACAGGGAGTTTTCATCAAACTCTGGTTTATAATCAGAATCCGGTTTACCCCTCATAGCATAAACATAGATTGTATATACATGTTCGCCAGAACCTTCTGGTGGATATGGTCCTATGTATCTAAAGTCAGGATTATCCTTATATTCTTTTTTATTTGCCCCTGTAGCTAGTTCTTCTACACGAACATCCGTTGCTACCCAATGAACCCAGTTATTGGCTGTTTCATCGACCATATATATGAAATAATAATCTGCCCCCTCCACTTTATCGAAGTGGAGTTCAGGAGAGAGGTTCTCTCCCTTTTCTGTATTTGTTATTCTATCATTCCATTTACCATCTTGAAGATCCTCAGAGCTTACCTTCATCGTAGCATTGGCTTTAAAGTCATCTGTAGTTTTATCATAATGACCATGTCTTGATTTATATATATAATCGGTCATCGTAAAAGCAAACATGACTCCGACAGAAAAGATGAGGGTCATTATTACGAGTATCGATATCGTTCTTGTAATAGATATCCTGGTTTTTCTATAAGCCTTCACATCTACCTCATCTACATACTGTGAGGTATCCTTCTGTTTATAGAGAACAACTGCAAATATCACAAGAAGCAAATGGGCTAGCATCATAATAACAAATAAAAATACTGAATCGCTCTCGCCAAGGCCAGTCCATTTAACCACATAATATATATCCACTATCACAAATGCTATATAACATATAAGCGAAATAAGCGCTCCAATCTTGCTGTCATTAACATATACATTTTCCACCTGTCCGGTCCTCGGAAGCTTCGCCAGATCCCTGTCATATAGCTTCTTATCCTCAGGCACTTCGTAATAATTCTTGCTTAGTCTCCTTAGATAAACGCTCGAATCTATATAGAATAGTAAGCTTATAACAAATAATGGAATAGACACATATGAAGCAGCAGCCAAGATAGCAAATAAAATAATAAATATATCTACATCTAATAAACTATCTATAAGAGTAAAAATAGTAAATAATGCAATAAATACTCCAGATATTACTAGTCTTATAAGCCAGCCCTTTCTGGCTTTCCTATCATATCTAATAGGTTTAAAGCTGTTCATAATACACCCTTCTCCAACTATCTAATCATTACTGATTCTTTTTCAATGTTTCATTCATACTACCCATTCGATAGCCCCTCATATCCAGCGTTACGAAGAGAAATCCTATCTTCTTAAACTCTTCATATACTTTAGTACGAATCTCGTCCGATGCAAGACGCGTGATATCAGCAGCAGGAACTTCGATTCTAGCTATATTTCCATGGATTCTTACGCGCTCCTCATAGAAGCCAAGTTCGATCAGGAACTGCTCTGCTCGGTCTATCATATGGAGCTTTTCCTCGGTTATCTCTTCACCATATACAAATCTAGAGGCAAGACAAGCATACGCAGGTTTACTCCAGGTTGGAAGTCCCATCGCTTTTGAGATAGCTCTGATATCAGCCTTCGTCAGTTCTGCCTCTCTTAGTGGACTCTTTACAGCAAGCTCAGACACTGCCTTTAGGCCTGGACGGTAATCTCCCAGATCATCCATGTTAGAGCCCTCAGCCACATATTCTATACCATTCTCTTTAGCTATTTCCTTAATCTCAGTAAAGATTCCATGCTTACAGAAGTAGCATCTGTTAGCATCATTTCTCCTGTATCTTTCATCTTTCAGTGGATTCACGTTACATATGATATGCTTTATGCTTCTTTCCTCACAGAAAGCCTTAGCTTCAGCCAGCTCCCTCTCTGGTATAGATGCATCCACTGCAGTTATCGCTATAGCTTTGTCTCCGAGCACGTCCTTTGCAACTGCCAGAACAAATGCAGAATCCACACCTGCCGAAAAGCCAACTGCCAGGCTTCCGTAACCCGCTATCACATCACATAGCTTGCTCAGCTTACACTTCTGTTCCTCTGTTAATTCATTTAAAGCTTCAATATTCATACTACTTCGTTCCTACTCAAATAACTCATAGCCATCCCCATTAATATACCACAAACTCTACTCTTTCCTCATCTCTTTCTTTTCTTATTTGATAAAAAACTATATAATGTTACGCGGACTCTAAGAAAACTATAAGTAAGAATCATTAATTATCAGATTTACAGAAAAGGATTTTAGATATGAGTATATTAAATGTTGAACATCTGACTCACGGTTTCGGCGATAGAGCAATCTTCGAAGACGTATCCTTCAGACTTCTCGCCGGGGAGCATATCGGACTGGTTGGTGCAAATGGCGAAGGTAAGTCTACATTTATGAATATCATCACAGGACAGCTTATGCCTGATGAAGGAAAGATAGAGTGGGCTAAAAATGTTAAGGTCGGATATCTGGATCAGCACGCAGTACTAAAGGAAGGTATGACAATCCGTGACGTACTTGCCAGCGCCTTCGATTCTCTATATGAGATGGAAGCTCGAATGAATGAGCTCTATGAGAAGATGGGCGACGCCACCGACGAAGAAATGGCTGAATATATGGAAGAGACAGGAACTATCCAGGATCTTCTGACTAATCACGACTTCTATATGATCGACGCAAAGGTTGAGGAAGTAGCAAGAGCTCTTGGTCTTCTAGATCTTGGATTAGATAGAGATGTTACTGAACTCTCTGGTGGACAGAGAACTAAGATTCTGCTCGGAAAGCTTCTTCTTGAGAAGCCTGATATCCTGCTTCTCGACGAGCCAACCAACTATCTCGATAAGGAGCACATCGAATGGCTGAAGAGATATCTTCAGGATTATGAGAATGCATTTATCCTCATATCCCACGACATTCCTTTCCTTAATAGCGTGATTAATATCATTTATCATATGGACGGACAGTATCACAGCCTCGATAGATACGTTGGGGATTATGACAAGTTCACCGAGGTATATGAAATGAAGAAAGCACAGCGTGAAGCTGCCTATAATCGTCAGCAGCAGGAAATCGCTGAGCTTAAGGACTTCGTTGCAAGAAACAAGGCCAGAGTCGCAACTCGTAATATGGCTATGTCCCGCCAGAAGAAGCTGGATAATATGGATATCATAGAGAAAATCTACGATAAGCCAAAGCCAGAGTTTAACTTCAAGGTTGCAAAGACCCCTAGCAAGATTCTCTTCGAAACTTCGGATCTCGTTATCGGATACGACGAGCCACTCTCATCTCCACTGAATATATCTATGGAGAGAGGCTCACGAATCGTACTTACTGGCGCAAATGGAATCGGTAAAACTACGCTTCTTAAAAGCATACTCGGACTTATTCCATCTATAAGTGGAACTGTTGAACTTGGAGAAAATCTGGAGATAGGTTACTTCCAGCAGGAAATGCCTGCCGACATAGAGACTACATGTCTTCAAGAGATATGGAATGAGTTTCCTAGCTTTACACAGTACGAAGTTAGATCTGCTCTAGCAAAATGTGGACTCACGACCAAGCATATCGAAAGTAAATGCAAGGTTCTATCCGGAGGCGAGCAAGCTAAGGTAAGACTCTGCAAGCTTATCAACAGAGAATCAAACCTACTTGTACTTGATGAGCCTACAAACCACCTGGACACTGACGCTAAGGATGAGCTTGCTAGAGCTTTAAAGGAATATAAGGGAAGCATACTTATGGTATGTCACGAACCAGAGTTCTACGAAGATATAGCTACAGAAATATGGGACTGCACAAAGTGGACCACCAAGGTATTTTAAAAAAAGAGCTTCAACCAAAAAGGGTTGAAGCTTTTTCTTACTATTCTTCATATGGTCTTACTCTAAGTGTAACACCAAGGTCGTCGCAGATTTTCTGGCACATAGCTATCTTCTCTTCTGGCATGACTTTTTCTACAACCGTCATTACAACATTTGGAACATAGCTCTTGGAAAGTACCGCGAACTCCTTAAGTGCCTCATAGGATTCCAGACCGAAGCGTGAACGAGTCAGCTCATAAAACTCTTCGGCGTTAGGTGCATTTAAGGATATAGATATAGTATCTACTCTGCCCTTTAGTTCCGGAGTCACATCACGTCCATAGATAAGGTTAGCAAGTCCGATTGTATTAACTCTAACCTTCAGACCTGGATATGTCTCTTTAAGTGAATCGATTACTGTACATACATCCGCGAGTCTCTCCAGCGGTTCACCGTATCCACAGAATACGAGTTCATTTATAACGCTGAGATCATACTCAGCAAAAAGACTCAGCACGCTCTCAACATCCGGCTCACCATCCTTAAGCCATAGAGTGCTATCTTCTCTTAAGTCCTTTATATGTCGCAGACAGAAGACACAGTTACAAGGACACTTATTAGTCATATTTACATATATATTTTTCCCAGTCAGATCGCCACTTTTAGAGATATCGCAGTAGCCTTCATTTCCAACTTTTCCAGTGACCGTATATAATATCATTTCTAAGCCTCCATCAGATCCTTCATATACATTTCGAAGCAGAGTCCCCAGTGCGAAGGAACATTATTGTCCTGACAATACTTTATGCACTTCGTTGCAAACTCTGCAGCCTTCCTTACAGAATCATAAAATGTATGACCATTCATGTACATACCTGCTATAACAGAGCTTATAACATCACCCGTTCCGCTCCTATCTTCACCGATTCTGTCTACCATAACAATCTGTGGATCTTCGCCCTTGGAGTATATATAATTCATGATCTGTTTCTTATGAAATGGAATGCCAGTCACTACGATATGCTCTGGCCCCTTCTTAGAAAGTTCCAGACACATATCATGAAGTTCATCTATACTGAACTTACCACTACCATAATCTACATCCAGAAGTGTACATAGCTCTGTCAGGTTTGGTGTCAGTATAGTCGCATACTCTACCAGCTCCTTCATCTTCTCGCACATCTCTGGAGTATATGTCTTATAGAGTTCTCCGTAATCTCCCATAACAGGATCGATAAGGATTACGGAGCCCTCTCTCTTAAAAGTCTTTATAAAATCTATAACTATATCAACCTGTTCCTTAGAACCAAGAAATCCCGTTGCTATACCATCAAACTCCATATTCAGATTCTTGTAGGTCTGAATATATTCCCTCATCTTCGATGTATAATCATCAAAGAAAAACTCTGGGAACTGTGTATGTGTAGACAGGATAGCTGTTGGAACAGTTACTGCCTGTATCTTCATAGCTGATATAATAGGCGCCATTACTGCTATAGAACATCTACCAAAACCGGTAACGTCATTTATCAGCGCCATCTTCTTCTGTATCATCTTAAAAACTCCTCTAGATTAATACCCAATTTATATACATTGCGTATTTTAGCGGATTTCCATCTATGAATCAACATATTTGAACAGCAAAAGGAGTTATCACTTATTTACTCAGTCTTGCCGCTAATTTGTTGAAGTTCTCTTCCTGATAAGGAACCAGCTTATGCTTCTTAGGAACCTGCCATGGAGTATCCACCTTTAGTTCCCCAGTATTTTTAAAACAGAGTGCCAGCTTCATAGATGAAAAAACTAGAGGAAGCTTCTTAAGTGCCACTGATTCAAGCTCATCATAAGTGAAAAAGCAGAAGTTCTGAATATCTGTTATAAGATCCTTAACCTTAGGAACTATCTGTCCACTGTTTCT
>CACWGK010000060.1 GCA_902760415.1 uncultured Lachnospiraceae bacterium | reverse complement strand
CTGATAGTTCTCTCTTCCACACCTGCATAAATCTGTGCAGCATAAGGAAGTGTTGTCTCATATGCAGAGAGAACCTCCGACTCAGGAGTGAACTTGTATCCGTCGAAATCGCCGATCATATAGTAGCCATCTGCCGACCAGAACACCCACTTGGTCTTTTCAATATCATCCACGGATCTATTCTGTATTTCTAGTTCAAAAAGTCCTGGGCACTCCCACATTTTGTCGGCCGTGAAACGCTGGCTCTCTGTCCAGTGGAGCATATCCTTCGAACGGTATATTGCGAATTCATTTCCATCGAGATACAGCACCATTATGCAGGCATCGCTCTTCTCGTGATAGAAAACGAGTGGATCCCGGTTCTCGCCAGCTATATGTTCCAGAACAGTACATTTCTTTTCTAAAGTCTCGCCGCCATCAGTTGAGATTGCGAGGCGCTGTACATGCTGACGTGCCATTTCCTTTGACCAGTTGTTTCGGCCACCAGAGGCGGTGTAGAAGTAAAGCAGAGTATCCTTGCCGAAGCCCGCCGCATTCTCCTTGTCGCATATAGCACATCCCGAATAGATAGTTCCGTACTCATCAGGCGCCATCGCAACTGGGCGGTGCTCCCACGTGATGAGGTCCCGGCTCACCGCATGTCCCCAGTGCATATTCCCCCAATCCACTCCGTATGGATTCCACTGGTAGTAAAGATGATACACACCTTCAGAAAAAATAAGCCCGTTCGGATCATTTATCCATCCCGCCTCTGCAGTAAAATGAAATCTCGGCCGGTACTTATATTCGAAGGACGGTTTATCCTTGTGGCAGCAAATGCCTTCTAGAATCGTCTCATCAAAATCACCGCGGATCTCCACATCTTTGCCAACGAATGCCTCAACATCCATCGCAAAGAAGAAATCCGCGGTTCCTTCACTAAGCTTAATATCAAGTTCCTGAAACTTCTCACTTCCTATATAGAAATGAAGCTTCTTCTCCTCCGCCTCCCTTTTAACCGGGAACCAAAGGTATCTATCATCAATCGATAATCTCATAAACAAAACCTTGAAAATGAGTCACCTGCACGTCCGACGTAAATGCTGACTCATTTTTGAGTCAACATTTACGTCGGAGGTAACAAGTGACTCATTTTTACATTTGTGAGTTGAAGAGCGATTTGATCTTGTATACGATGTCATCGCTGTCTGCATTTATTGTTGCAGCCTCATTTACCTCTGAAAGCTTACGCATTGCCTCTGTATCAGCCTCTGAAGTGTAGCTGATTGTGTAAACAGGAATCTCTGACTCCCTCAGCGCTGGAGTTACTGTACCGAGGTCGTAACCAACATTCTGATAGCCATCGCTAAGTAGGAAGATCATTGGCTTTGCATCAGGATGATCCTTCTTTGCCTCCTCGATCATATCCATAGCAACAACTACCGCATCGTAGCTGGCTGTTGATCCATTTGCGGAAAGCGAATTAATACCGCCCTGGAAGTACGCCTTCTGGTTCATATCGAACTGAGCGATAGGAACCTCAATCTGAACATTGTTGCTGTAGCTTACGAGACCGACATAGTTATTCTCGTTAATGTACTGCATACCATTTGAGAGAGACTCCTTCAGCTGATTCATAGGATCACCGGACATACTACCACTGCAGTCTGCAACGAATACAGCTATGATATCCTTACCGTTATCCTTGTAAACCTTGTAGCTATCAAGACCCTGTGATACCTCAGCTCCCGTAAATGAAAGCTCAGACTTGTAGTCATCATTTGCATTAAATCCCTTGTTAGTTGCAATCTTCTGCATCTCATCGCTGAGGCAGTAATCGATAACCATATCTATAGCCTGAAGCTCAGCCTCAGTCTTTCCAGCCTTGTCGCAAATGTAGGCAGGATTGTCATGTCTCATTCCAAATGGAATAAAATCATATACGCTTGTAAGATTCTGATCATTTATGTATGTCTGATACTCTGTGAGAATTGCGTCCAGCTTACCATTTGAAGCGCTGTCTCTCATCTGCTGAGTAGTATATGCAACATAAGGAATATTCTGGTTGAACTTTGTGAAGTTATCCTGACCATCCTTGAGGAGTGTCAGCAGAAGGTTAAGACCTGTCGCACTAGTCTGTGGGTTAGTATAACCCATGTTAAGCTGGCCGCTCTGAACCGCTGAGATAACGTCGCTAAACTCTGTATATGCGCCCTTCTTCACGAGAATACCCGCTGTATTACCAACAAGTCTGTCAGTGTGAAGCTCAAGATTTCCACCATTTACGATAGCGTACTCTCCAAAAAGAGTATTACTTGGAGTGTAGATATCTGGTAGATATTTTCCAGAAATGATATAGTCAGCAGCGGTACCTGATGGAACTGAGCGAACTGTCATAGATACAGACATTCCATCGATTTCATTTCCCGCATTATTAAATCTCTCTGCAACATCTATAAGCCAGCTGTCGTTATCCTTGCCAGCCTTCTCACCTGAAGTAAATATCTCAACATCAAGCTTGCCACTTCCCTGGACTGCAACTGGATACTTAGCAATCTCTGGCAGCTCATCGTACAAAGTATTGTCGTCCAACGAAATAGGTGCCTTCACTGGATCAGCCTTTGTAACCTTAATATGCTTCAGCATAGAATCCGTAGTCTTACCACCTGATGATGACTTAAATACAGCAAATATTCCGATCATCAGAACGATAATTACCGCAAATATTATACCGACAATCATTGCAGAATTACTCTTCTTCATTTTTATCCCTCCATAAAAACCATACTTTATCTAACAAATCACTTATCTAGCCAACTTATTCTTGCCAGATTTCTTAAGTTCTTCGAGCGCTTCAATCATGTCATCAATTTCTCTAGTATCATATGACATAACATCATCATCAAGTGAAACCGAAAGCTCAACCATCTTGTTAAACTTATCTAGCATAGTCTCAGCCTCAGTACAAAGATTTTCAAGATAACTCGAATCTTTCCCTGAGATATAGTCAAACGATTCAAGATATTGCCCTGCATCTAGCAAGTATCTCTCCATCTGATTTCGAGCCTGTATGTAGATTTCCTTAACTTTATCATCTCTATCTTTACTAAGGAAATACTCTTCTCTATTCACCATGCTGTCCCATGCATTTACGAGACGGATACGCTCCTTAATAAAAAGCCTCTTATTGCCACTCTTCAGGACACGTCCTCTTGGAGTCGATCTCTCGCGGTCTTCTTTTTTACGTTTCTTTCTTTTAGACAATTTGGAGTAAATCTTATATCCAGCCCAGGCAATCGTAATTGAGATTGCGAAAACCGTTATCACTATCTCCGTTGGTACATGTTCAGTATTCGTTCCTAAGATAATGGAAACAATCCAAATCAGGTATATATAATTATTTCCTTTTTCCTTCAACTTTTTCTCCAAAAACCAGGCTACATCTGAAAACCACTTATCTAGCCAACTTATTCTTGCCAGATTTCTTAAGTTCTTCGAGAGCTTCGAGCATGTCGTCCATTTCACGCGTGTCATAAGATAATACTTCATCATCAACAGACACAGACAGCTCAACTATAGTATTAAACTTATTCAGCATGACTTCAGCTTCATTACAAAGCCCCTTAAGATAACCAGAATCCTTTCCAGATATATAATCAAATGATTCCATATACTCACTAGCATCAGTGACATATCTCATCATTTGGTTTCTTGTCATAAGATATAAATCTTTAACTCTGTCATCTCTATCTTTACTGAGAAAATACTTTTCCCTAGTCATCATACTGTCCCACATTTTAACGAGATGCTGGCGTTCATTCGTGAAAAACCTCTGGTTTCCCGCTTTTAAAAGGCGAGATCTTGCTCCAGCTAAAAGAGCCTTATCTCTATCATTATATTCTTTTATAACAGTCATATTAGAATAAATGGTATATCCAGCCCAGCCAACAAGAAGGATAGCCGTGATAACATTCGTCATCATGACAATACTTGCATTGTCACCCGAATGATCATCAAACATAAATCCAGTCACGAACTTAAAAAGAAAAACCAAAGCTAAGATTATAATATTAATAGTATTAACTTTTAATAATTTCCTAATATCCATACCAAAAACCTGAATACAATCTCTTAATCTATAAGTCTGACATAACCTAGAAAGCAAATCCCCATTTACGGAAATATACTACGAGCGACTTCACAAATCGATATATACCTCGCAGATTTCCTGTATTATCTCTCTGCCAGTTATGATACGCAGTAACTTCCGGATAGAAGATAATCTTCTTTCCATTCATTCTAACTCTTCTCGAAAGATCCGAATCCTCGCAATACATAAAGTAGTGATTGCTGAATCCCTTCATTCTCCTCAGATATGAAGTCCTTGCACCGAAGAAGCATCCTGTACAGAACTCAATCTCAGTTGGTTCATTTAACGCTTCCTCCTGACGAGTGTATCTACGACGAAGATACTTGAAACCAGGTATCTTACTGATAAAGACATATCTCACCGTTGGACAATACTTCGGAAGGAACTGCTCAGTTCCGTCGTTGTTCATAATCCTCGGTGTGATAAGTCCGATAGATTCATCCTTGCCAAGCACATCAGCAAGTACCGCTATCGTGTCGTCATCCAGATAGATATCTGGATTTATCACGAAATGATAATCACTCTTCACGCGTTTGATTATAGCGTTATGCCCTGCTCCAAATCCCTTATTCTCCGTGTTACGGATAAGTTTTACATTTGGAAACTTAGACTCAATCAGTTCAGGCGTTCCATCCGTCGAGCCATTGTCATAAACATATAGACAAAAATCATATTCCTTATCTATGTTCATTTTAAGAACCGAACTGATGCATCGTTCAATCGTTTTTTTATTGTTGTAGGTAACTACTCCACCTGTAATCTTCATAATTGCTTACCATTAACAAAATGACCCCTATCTTAACGCCGCCTGCCCTCACAGGCACGCATGTGCCTGCGAGGCACTGCGGCTTGATGGTCGCTTCGCTCCGCAAGACTACTTCGTAGTCTTGGTCTGAGTCACCTGTTACGTCCGACGTGAGGGGTGACTCATTTTGAAAAATTAGCACCAGATCATTTGCACGAGCTTTTTGATGGCGCCGTTCTTATATACTCCGTACTTCTGGAAGAACTCCAACTTTTCTCTCTTGCCTGCCATTATGAGCTCGGAATATTCCTTCATCATATCGACAGTCTTCTGACCGCGACGTGCGCGAATCTTATCTTCGTATCTCTTCAGGATGTAGCCCACTTGTCTGTAGCTCAGGTCCATATCCTTCAGGAACTTCTCTCTTCCGAAGATGAGACGCGACTTGTATTCATCTACGCTGCCAGCCTGATGAGCTCCCACAGAGTTCTTGCTGTGCTGTCTGTATCTGATAAGTGGTTCGTCCACAAATGATACATGACCTGTAGCTGCTACAAGAATAGCCGCATAATGATCATACATGAGTACCATTTCTGATGCAGGAGCTTCACGTAGAAGATCTGCCGCCGCCCTGTTCATCATAAGGGTACATCCTGTTACTGTATTCTGAATTAGTAGCTGTCCGATACTATCTCTAACGCCCTCTTCTCGAGGCAGTTTCTGATAATCGAAGAAGGAGTCAGCTATCTTCCTTCCCTCTTCATTCATAAGTGATAGATCTGTATGTACTAGTATAGGCGTGTCCTTGCCGTATTTTTCTTCACATTTTTTCATACGAGCAAATGTGGTCTCTGTCTTTCTACGATACCACATGTCATCCTGATCAGAGAACATCACGTAGTCGCCAGTTGCAACGCTCAGCAGCTTCATGAAACACTGTGTTGGAGATCCTGTGTGGTTAGCATCGTCAAGGATTTTAACCTCCATCGGATTCTCACGCTTTGCCTTTGTGTATTCAACTCTCTTTTTGATGATGTCGAGAGTGTTATCTGTTGACCCATCATCTCTGATGATAAGTCTTATCTTTTCTCCACTAGAACTTATAAGTCCGTCCTCAGACTGTGTCACGAGCGACTTAATCTGCTTATCTACAAACTCTGCCCCATTGTAAGTAGCCATCAGAATATCTATCGTATGTGTAGTTGTCATTTTGCTTCCCCCGGATATACTTTGTCGTAATACTTCTCGTATCTGGCCTCTGCCTCATTTGCAAAAGCCTCTGTTGAATCCTTCTTAAATATAACGATAAGTGTCTGGAATATCATTTTGATATCCATCCACATTGAATACTCCTCAATATACATAAGGTCCAGAACCAGCTTGTCCTTTGGTGAAGTATTGTACTTACCAGCAATCTGCGCATAGCCTGTGATTCCGGCCTTAACCCTGAGACGATACTCGAACTCAGGAAGATCATTTGTATAGTTAAATATATTCGCCAGCATTTCAGGTCGTGGTCCAACCACTGACATATCACCCTTTATAACATTTAAGAACTGAGGAATCTCGTCAATTCTAAAACGTCTTAGAAGGCGACCCACCTTAGTAATTCGGTCATCATCGACAACAGAAAGGTAGTTGTCCACATTTTCCTTCATAGTACGCAGCTTATATACTGAGAATATCTTACCGCCTCTTGTGGCGCGGTTCTGCTTAAAGAATATCGAGCCACCATCATCCAGCTTGATAGCTATAGCAGCTACGATAACTATAGGTGATGTAATGATGAGCGCAAGTCCAGAGATCACTATATCGAAGAATCTCTTAAGCGCCTTCTGCTCAGCTCTAAGACCAAGGGATGTAAGCTCGAAGAGGGATACATCGTCCAGCATAACATGATGAGAAGTTCTCTCTACAACGTCAGCCATCTCAGGGTTGATATATACATTCTTCATGTTCTGATAACAGAACTCGACAATCTGTGTACGCTCCTTTATAGGAACATCGTATACGAAGATAGTATCGTACTTCTGGATAGTATCACGAAGATTCTCATTTCGATAATCCATATTTCTGCATATCTTGTACTGAAGTCTGTACTTACGGACGCTCTTGCTTATCTCGTCAAGAGACCTCTGGGAAGAGGTTACTATGAGACATCTCTCAGGATCATATATCTTGAAATATATCCAGTTTCCGCCGTATACGCAGAGCTCTATAACTATAGCCTGAAGTATAAAGACGATTATAAGGAGCCACGGCTGCTCCAGTGTAAATGTCTGGTTATTGTTCTCGTTAGTATTCATGACCGACAACATGATGTACGCCACAGCATCCGTCATAGCTGCCGCAAGGCATAACGAGATAATGATAGGTCTACTCTTCCTCTTACCGATATCATAGCTACCGTAAATGCTAAGGAAAAGATAACCCGAAAGAAGGTAACTAATAGTAGTTACCACAGAAGTTCTGTTTACTCCAAGGAGCTGCCAGTTCTCTATAGCGAACGCCCTGTAGAATATCCAGAATATCAAGAAATATGCAATTAACTTGAATAGCAGGACCAAAAGATTAAGACACTGCTTCAGTTGCTTCTTCATTCATTCTCCCCATTTAATTATGGTTTCGACAAAACTAATCAATTATACCATAATGCTAAACATTTTAAAAGTGCATCTCCTAGCCTGGAAATGCACTCTTGCTCTTTAGTGTAAGTGATACTGCTTTACGTATATTTGAAACTCTAGTAGTTTTATAACTTCCGCCATATTCACCGTCAACTGTCCAAGGAAGTTCCTCCTGGCACTTAAGCACAACTCTAGAAGACTTTCTGAAGACTATCATATCATCAGAAAGGTCGTCCACGAGAAGACTGTTGATAATTCTCTGAAGCTCAAATGGAGTCTCCGGAGTCTTTATAAGGACTGTCTCAAAAAGGCCATCCGAAAATGACATATCCTTGGAGCCAATATTCTTAAAGCCTCCGACAGATAAAGAGTTCGTAATCTGACCGTAGATAAAGTCACCGCTTACCTCTTCACCATCAAAGAGCGCCCTGATCTTATAACTCTTGAGATTGAAGAGCGTCTTGCTAGCTTCAAGCAGATAAGCCGCGTGTCCAAGAGCATTTTTCATATTCTGCGGAGTCGAATAAGTGACATCCGTAAATGCACCAAAGGCTGCAACATAGATAAAAAATGTATTCTCCAGCCTTCCCACATCTACGTGACAGATATCACCCTCCATAATATCTCTTGCGGCCTGAACCGGATCCATGCTGATACGAAGGCTTCTGGCGTAATCATTTGTACTCCCACACGGAATATATCCCATATGAATACGTCTCTTGATTTTCCTCTCAAGCCTCATAATACCGCCGACTGTGTTGTCCAGCGTTCCATCGCCGCCAGCACAAACAACCAGGTCAAAGCTTTCAGCATTTTCATAAACATACTTTTCTGTATCCTCCTGACTCTTAGTTGGATAAACCTCAACCTTATAGCCAGCATTCGAGAAAACCTCAAGTATGTCTATCATTTCTGACTTAATAACAGTTCTTCCCGCCTTTGGATTAACAATAAAAAGTAGATTCTTCATCGATCTCCTCTTCTCTCAAGATATCTTTCCAAGCCACGTTTTCTAAGTTTACAGGCTGGGCAGTCGCCGCAGCCATCTCCTATTATACCATTGTAGCAAGTAAGAGTCTTCTCTCTAACCAGATCAAATGCACCGAGACTGTCCGCGAGTTCCCAGGTTTCTTCCTTATCAATCCACATAAGTGGTGTTATCAGGCAGAAGCCATAATCCATCGCAAGATTCAGTGTTGTGTTAAGGGACTTGATAAATATATCCCTGCAATCTGGATATCCAGAGAAATCACTCTGCGAAACTCCAGTTATTATATCTGTCACTCCATGAGTTTTAGCAAAGATTGCTGCATAAGTGAGGAACAGAAGATTTCTTCCTTCAACGAAGGAGTTTGGAGTTCCCTCATCAGGTGCATCCTTATCTACCTCTATATCCTCTCTAGTCAGTGAATTAGGTGCCAAACGGTTCAGCTCAGATAGGTCAAGAACTGTATGCTCGACTCCCAGCTCCTGTGCTATAGCAGCCGCACACTCCAGTTCCTTCTTATGTCTCTGACCATAGTCAAATGACACTGCATAAACCTTTTCATATATCTTAGTAGCCCATACAAGACAAGTGGTGCTGTCCTGACCACCGCTGAATACAACTACTGCTTCCTTCTTATTCTTCATATTCTGCATATCTTACTCCTTACTATATATCATCTCTAGATATTCTGAGGTCAATGAGTCTAAGCACTCTGTCCTGCAGATCCTTATTCTTCTCAAAGGCTCCTCTAAATGTAGTCGTAAGTGTTACAGAAGGAGTGTTCTTGATTCCACGAGCAGTCATGCAGCTATGCTTTCCGCTGATGATTACAGCTACGTCTGGAGAAAGAGTAGCCTTCTCCATAATCTCTGCGATATCAAATCCAATCTTTTCCTGAAGCTGCAGTCTCTTTCCGACCATATCAGCGATACGGGCAATCTTGCTAAGTCCGATAACTCTTTCCCTAGGGATGTACGCAACATTTACCTTCATATCGTACATCAGTGCCATATGATGTTCGCAGTAACTAAATATCTCGATATCTCTGACGAGAACCATATCATTGTTAGTTGGAGCGTCAAATGTCTTATTAAACATATTCGCTATCTCGTCATTTGTATAACTGATTCCTTCAAAGATTTCGCTGTACATGCGGGCAACTCTGTCCGGTGTCTCGCGAAGCCCCTCTCTGTCCGGATCCTCTCCAATTGCCTCAAGGATTCCTCTGATATGCTCTCTTACTTTCTCCTGATCTACTGCCATGTTCTAATTCTCCATAATCTCTTAAATTATCTTACTTTTTATCATCTATCTTTCATCATTTCCAGCTATTATTTATAGGAAATGATATCATACGCCTCTCATATCTGGAGGCCATATAAACTTATGCTGCTGAAGCTGATTCGTAACGCCGTTCATCTTATGTTCTATCATATATTCAACGATTTCGCGGGGCTCTATTGCTCCAAAGACTGGGCTCAGATACACCGCTATACCACGTTCAACCAGCTGCTTCTCCGTAATAACAGTACGCGCCGCATCCAAGTCCTCACGATTCATCACAACGAACTTCACGGTATCATACCCACGAAGATAATCATAATTCTCCATCAGCATTTGTTCGCACATTCCGCTGCCAGGACATTTATAATCCAGGGTAATCGAAAGCTCATCCCTAAGCGACAGCGAGTTCGCGAGTTCATATAAGCTCTTGATGCTGACAGCTCCATTTGTCTCAATCTCCACTCGCTTATTCAGTGAAATGATATCCGCAACCAGGTCTTCTAAGCAGCCCCCAGTCTCAGCCCCCGCCATATATTCAAGCGTGTGAAGAAGCGGTTCGCCACCCGTGAGCGTCACATTTTGAACACCTGTACCCTTAATATATTCAAGCAAATGCTGAGAATCCATCAGCTCATAAGACCCCTCTTCAGGTATAGCCCACGCCGTATCGCAGTACGTACAGTTCAGGTTACAGCCACCTAGTCTTATGAAGACGGCCAGTTCACCCGCGCGCCGGCTCTCACCATTTATACTTACAAACTTTTCCGCTACTTTAAACATATCGTCTCCATTCGTAAGATTACCTACCTTGTATACTCAGCGCAGTTCTCAGGTGTCTCATACACACGAGCTCTGATAACCTGATACCCCTTTGCCTCCATAACCTCATAGAGGTACTTTGCAAGATTCTCTGCCGTCGGACGAAAATCCAGCTCTACCATAGAGAAGCCTTCCTCCGCCATAGCCGCCTTAGTAGATTCTTTAAGGCTACCCTTCTCGAGGATCAGCGTATGATCAAGCTTCGAAGCCTCCTCCTTAAGGTCATCCTTCAGTTTTCCAAAATCCACAACCATACCACGGTCAGGTCCCTCAGACTTAACATCCTCAGAGCCAACCTCTATAGTGATGATCCATCTGTGGCCATGAATATTCGCACATTTACCAACATAATCCTTCAGAAAATGCGCACTATCAAACTCCGCTTTTGTTCTTAAAATATACATAGAAAACTCCCTCATATAAAAGCCCCGAAAGGCCAAAAAAATATCACGGGTAAACCAAATCCCGTGACACACCAAAAAAAACTATAAAAAGCCCTAGTTTTGATCAGCAGGATGGTACCAACGAACTGCTAAATATGGATTACTATTTGCAGTATCAACAGATAATATGTACGCGCCGTGCCTGCTTGCAGGCAAAGACGCGTCCATATTATCTGTTGGAGTTACTGCGAAGCAGGAACCTAAACTGCATGAAATAAGGCCGTCTGCGAAGCAGACAGTTAGCGCGTCAGCGCGTGCCTTATGAATGCATGTTTAAGTACTGCAAATCTTTCAGTGATCCACATATTATTAAATTAATTAATTATTTTATACATCACAGCCTGCGAAGCAGACCGTCTCTTTACTCAATCCCAAGAAAGCTCTTTACTACCGCTTCCATTTCTTCCTTCTCACACACTGTCTCATGCATGATAGGTGCTGTTCTTATCTCTTCAACAGCCTGTGGAATCTTTACAGAAGAAAGCTTCTCAAGCTCATCAACTAATGCAAAGTCATCTAATGAATCAAGTGAAACCTTATCACCCTCTGGTGAATCAAGAAGAGCTTCAACAACGCTTCTTGTAAACTTATAAGGGCTAGCTGTAGATGCGATAACTGTAGGCGTCTTATCACCTGTCTCAGCCTTATACTTGTCATATACATTTACAGCAACAGCTGTATGTGTATCAAGGACATATCCATCCTCGTCATATACAGTATGAATAGTAGCTGCAACCTCTTCAGTTGTAGCAAAGTTACCATAGAACTGATAGAGATTCTTCTTCATCTCATCAGTGATTGTATACTTACCAGTCTCATTAAGACTCTTCATAAGTTCTGCATTCTTCTCAGCATCATTTCCAGCTATACGATAGATAAGTCTCTCAAGGTTACTTGAGATAAGAATATCCATAGATGGTGATGTTGTAAGAATAAAGTCACGATTTCTGTCATACTCACCAGTTGTGAAGAAATCATACAGAACCTTGTTATCGTTAGAAGCACAGATAAACTTCTTAACTGGAAGACCCATCTGTGCAGCATAGTAAGCTGCAAGGATGTTACCAAAGTTACCTGTTGGAACAACAACATTTATCTCTTCTCCAGCCTTTACAACGCCAGATGCAACAAGTCTTGTATAAGCATATACATAGTAAACCATCTGAGGTACAAGACGTCCGATATTGATTGAGTTAGCAGATGAGAACTGGAATCCCTTCTCATCAAGGAGCTCAGCTAGTTTCTTGTCTGAGAACATCTTCTTAACACCAGTCTGAGCATCATCAAAGTTACCTGTGATACCAGCTACAAATGTATTAGCACCCTTCTCGGTAACCATCTGCTTCTCCTGAATAGGACTTACACCATTCTTTGGATAAAATACTGCGATTCTTGTTCCTGGAACATCAGCGAAACCTGCAAGAGCAGCCTTACCTGTATCTCCAGATGTTGCTGTAAGAATAACTATCTCCTTATCAATGTTGTTCTTCTTAGCAGCTGTAGTCATAAGATATGGAAGTATTGACAGAGCCATATCCTTAAATGCAATAGTCTTACCATGGAACAGCTCTAAGATATATGAACCATGGTGATACTTTATAGGAGCTATTAAGTCTGTATCAAACTTCTTATCATATGCTCCATTTATACAATACATCAGTTCCTCTTCTGTGAAGTCTGTAAGCATGCGGCTCATTACTTCATATGCCACACCCTTATAGTCCATAGCTGCTAGATCCTCGAAGGATACATCCAGCGCTGGAATCTCGTCTGGCACGAAAAGTCCGCCCTCTTCTGCAAGACCCTTAAGTATAGCCTCACTTGCAGTTGCTGTTTCATTTTCATTTCTAGTACTTCTGTAAAGGAAACCCATTTTAATTCTCTCTTTCTATAATTTTATAACAATGGAACTATAACACCTAGGCACATTCTGGTCAATCGTTAAAACTGCCTAAATGTTACTATTAGTAGGCTCAAAATATGTTAATTTACAGTATATGCCATAGTCTGTATCAGTTACTGCTTTCTGTGGTTGATTCAGTAGAAGATTCCTCAGTTGATTCAGTAGATGATTCCTCGGTTGATGTTGACGATGAATCATCGCTTGATGATGAGGAGCTAGATGATGAATCATCGCTTCCTGTATATAGATATACGTCGGCATATTTCTTACCAAACTGAAGTGCTTCCGCATGTGTATTAAAGTAAACATCTATATGGTTACCCTGTATGGCACCACCACGGTCCTCAACTGTATAAACCTGACCCAAAATGATCATCTTAGTACCAAATGCATATCT
>CACWGK010000059.1 GCA_902760415.1 uncultured Lachnospiraceae bacterium | reverse complement strand
TATTCATCTGCTGGTTGATTCTTCATAAAGCTCTGAGCTTTTTCGTAAGAATAACCCCTGGATTTCATAATCCTCTCACATCTTATATCAGCATTTGCCCGCACGTACCAGATTTCATCACATATTTCATCATATCCGTCCTGGAGAAGAATTGCCGATTCTATAATCACTATCTCACTAGCATCACTAGCAATATAATCCTTAAAAAACTTCTTAACGCCAGGGTGAACGATAGAATTCAGTCTAGCAAGAGCCTCTTCATCATTCATAACTATACGTCTAAGAGCCTCTCTATCAATAAGCGGATAAGTCTCGCCACCATCATCAATAGTCTCATTAGAAGAAAGAATACTATCGCCAAATTCTTTAACAACATCTTTATAGATACTATGAGGAGGCATCATAAGATCCTTTGCCACTTTATCTGCTTCAAATGTTGGAATATAAGCAAACTCATTAAACCAATTTAAAACATAAGACTTTCCGGAACCAATCCCACCTGTCAAACCAATAACTATCATATATTCACCAGTCACATTATATAATCACTTTGCGTCGTAAAGGGATGCACCTGTATGCACATCAACATATAAAGGTACAGCAAGCTCTGCCGCATTCTCCATATTTTCGCGAAGAAGTTCCTTAACCTCTTCTTCCTCACCAGGAGCCGTTTCAATCAGGAGTTCATCATGAATCTGAAGTATGAGTCTTGACTTAAGACCTCTCTTCTTAAGTTCATGCCACACCTTAATCATAGCAATCTTTATAATATCTGCAGCAGTACCCTGTATAGGAGAATTCATAGCCACTCTCTCACCAAAAGAACGCTGCATGAAGTTAGAACTACTTAGTTCAGGAATAGGACGAAGTCTGCCATAAAGAGTTCTAACAACACCCGTCTCCTTAGCACCACTAACGCAGGAATCAAGATACTCCTTAACCTTTACATATGTAGCAAAGTACTTCTCGATATATTCCTTAGCTTCCTTTCGAGAGATACCAAGATCCTCTCCAAGACCAAATGAACTAATTCCGTATATGATGCCAAAGTTAACTGCCTTTGCTCTTCTACGTAATGTAGAATCAACCTTCTCAAGAGGTACACCAAATACCTGAGATGCCGTTATAGCATGAATATCCTTTGATGAATTAAATGCCTCTATAAGAGATGCATCTTCTGATATAGATGCCATTACTCGAAGTTCAATCTGTGAATAGTCCGCATCTACAAACGTATATCCCTCTTCAGGAACAAAAGACTTTCTTATCTCTCGACCTTCAGCAGTTCTTGTTGGAATATTCTGAAGGTTAGGTTCTGTAGAACTAAGTCTTCCTGTAGCAGTAACCATCTGGTTAAACTTACTATGAATACGACCATCCGATCTAATAGACTCTAGAAGTCCTTCAACATAGGTTGAGCGAAGCTTAGATATGGATCTATATTCAAGTATCTTTGGTATAATCTCATGTTCATCCACAAGCTTACCGAGAACATCCACGCTAGTCGAGTAACCACTCTTGGTTTTCTTACCACTCTTAAGGCCAAGCTTCTCAAAGAGAATCACCCCAAGCTGTTTAGTCGAATTAATATTAAACTCTTCACCAGCCAGCTCATATATACTGCTAGTAAGTGTACCTAGTCTTGCATCCAGCTCTTTTCCATATTCTGTAAGACCATCAGAATCAACTCTAACTCCATAATTCTCCATGGAGTTAAGCACAAATATAACCGGATATTCTATATCAGTATATAGAGAATATTCCCCCAGTTCCTTTAGTCTCTTTATAATAGGGTTAACCGCATGACTAGCTGTATATGCCATATAACCAATCATCTTGCGGTAATTCTCCATATCAAGTGAAAATGGAGTAATCTCATCTTTACCCATAAGAAGCTTTTCATCTTCTAGTTCCACGCCTAAGAATCTACTAGCTATGTAGCTATAGTTATAGCCATTTACTAGAGGATCAGAAAGATACGCACCTAGCGACGCACAGAAGAGATTATCTTCCTCTTCCAGAGCAAAAAAATTAATATATCCCTTAAGACCAACGAAGGATATTGTAACATCAGAAGGTATATCCTTCCTCAGATTCTTTAATTCATTTCCTCTAACAATATATATGTCATCTCCTACAGATACGGCAGCGCCATATAGAGAACCTTGAGAAAGTGTTGCACCAAAGCCTATAATTTTCTTAATCTCTTCACTGGCATCAGAATCATTTCCATCAAATGAAGCAATCTTCTGAATGAGTTCTGAATAATCTATATCTACAGGATTAATCTCCACCTTTGAATCAACCTTAATCTCTTCAGTTGAAGCAGAATCAAATCTTTTAAGAAGTGTACGAAGACCAAGCTCAAGAAACATATTGTATACTTCTGAGCTATATATATCTGATACGCTAACGGCAGAATCATTTACAGAAGAATCCAGATCACAATCAAGCTTTATGGTTGCAAGGTCTCTTGAGAATATAGCCATATCTCGCTGTGCATCAAGATTTGCTCTAGCCTTATCAGGTTTTACATTTTCTATATCAGCAAGAGCTGCCTCTATGCTGTGATATTTCTGGATAATATTCGAAGCGGTCTTTGGACCAATTCCAGATACACCAGGGATATTATCGGAAGTATCTCCCATGAGTCCCTTCATTTCAATAAACTCAAGTGGAGTTACACCATACTCAGCTTCGACATCCTTTGCATGATAATTCTCGACTGTAGTCTGTCCTGCTTTAGTCTTAGGAATACGAACAAGTATAGAATCAGTAGCAAGCTGAAGAAGATCTCTATCTCCAGATAGAATGCTAACCTGCATACCTTCTTTTTCAGCAAGTCTAGAGTAGGTTCCTATAATATCGTCCGCCTCATATCCTTCCTTTTCTACATAAAGGATTTTCATAGTTTTGAGAATATCTTTAATAACAGGGAACTGTTCTTTCAGTTCCGGATCCATACCCTTACGCGTTCCCTTGTATTCTTTATATATCTCATGTCTAAAAGTTGGAGCATGCATATCAAATGCAACTATAATATTAGTTGGTTCTTCCTCAGAATATATCTTAAAAAATATGTTCAGGAATCCAAGAAGTGCATTTGTATGTAAGCCTTTAGAATCAGTAAGAGTCTTAGGAAGTGCAAAGTACCCGCGATTCATTATGCTATTTCCATCAATCAGTAGTAGTTTCGACATTTGCAAGTTCCTCCCCTAGACTTATAACACTATCATAATCCGATTCCATTTTATTATATCCACTTATACGGTCATATGTTGTATATGTGGAATCATTAACTATCTGTTCACTAATCTTTATTCTATCAAGTTCTTCAGGTACTTCCCTCTCATGAAATGTATCATAGAAAAAGTATTCACTCTGTTCAGACGCCTTGGTATTCTGTTCATAATCATATATACCACTCAAAAATCCGGCATACAGAAGAATATACACGAGAATAAATGCTGAAATAATAATAGAAAATGCCGACATCTTAAATCCCTTACGATGCCTAACTCCACTAAGAAGCGCTTTAAGATCAGAATCGAGATCCTTACCAAAATCGGAAGAAAGAATCTCATTATTATCTAGCTGTTTCATACCAACAAGAAGTGTATAGTATATCTCCAGCTCTTCATGACACTTCTCACAAGTACGCATATGAAGAACAAAGTCCTCTTGCTTATTCTTAGGGACTTTCTGCTCTATAAATGGCATAATATACGATTGTGCTTCCAAATGTGTCATACGTGATAGTTTAACACAAAGATATAAAAAAGTCATCCCGAACGAAGTAAAGCTTCAAAGAAACTTACCAACGTCGGGATGAGCTTAAATATTCTATATTAATATAAAATTATTTTCTAATTTAAGCGTTGAACAGTGAGCTAACTACTGATCCAGCAATACCCTGTGATGAAGTAGTTGTTGTCTCCGGTCCATTAACAGGACTCATAGTTGGAGCCTGACTTGTTGTAGGAGCCATAAGAACCTTACCTGTTCCACGGTATACATTTACAAGTCCCTCACCTGTAGCTGCAGAACCGATAGCATTACCTGTAAGAGTCTCAACAGTAAACTGAAGAGATGATGACCAAGCAATAGCCATATTTCCATCAATCTTAAGAACGTCATCCTGAAGATTGAACTCGAAAAGTTCTTCTCTAGGAACTGGGCTCTCAAGAACTGCATAACCCTGTCCTGAAAGACAAAGATTGAAAAGTCCTTCTCCACCAAGAATTGCACTAGATGCATTTGATCTTCTATTAAGCTGCTCCTGGATACCAGCGTCACAGCAAAGGAAAAGACCATCATCAAGAACCATACCTGATCCCCAAGCACCAACATCCTCGATAAGAAGATACTTATATGTAGGCTCAAGCATTACAAATCCCTGACCAGTATACTCTGGCTTAACTGCAGACTCGCCTGTTACAGCACCCTTAATAGCATTCTTAAGGAAACCACCTGCACTCTTAACACCTGAAGATGCCTGAACATTACCAGCAACCCACTGCATAGCTCCTGCCTGCATCTTACAAGCTGAATTATTAAGCTGAACAAGAAGCTGACGCTTCTTTACATTCATCTGCTGCATGAAGTAATCAGTTGTAGCTGACCATGGTGTTACAGAAAGATCCTTCTGATGCTCATAGATGAAATATTGTCCCCCACTAGCAACAAGCTTCATGTTTTCATTGTTAAATACATTGTTTAATTGAATCATTTAGTAACCTCCCCTTTGGAAAAAATTATAATAAATATATTTATAGAGATGACCGAAGCCAGCCATCTCTATAGATTCATAAGTTATTATATATTAGTTATTGATAAGCTTATCTTCATTTGACCAGCTGTAAAGTGAACGAATTTCCTTACCTACAACTTCTGCAGGATGCTCAGCCTTAATCTTACGAAGAGCCTTGAAATGAGCCTGTCCACCAGCTGATGACATATCAAGAAGGAAGTCCTTAGCAAATGTACCATCCTGGATATCCTGAAGAACCTTCTTCATAGCCTTCTTTGTATCCTCTGTGATGATCTTAGGACCTGTGATGTAATCACCGTACTCAGCTGTATTAGAGATAGAATATCTCATTCCAGAGAAACCACTCTGATAGATAAGATCTACGATAAGCTTCATCTCATGGATACACTCGAAGTATGCATTTCTTGGATCATAACCAGCCTCTGTAAGAGTCTCAAATCCAGCCTGCATAAGAGCAACAACACCACCACAAAGAACTGCCTGCTCACCGAAGAGGTCTGTCTCTGTCTCAATTCTGAATGTTGTCTCAAGAAGACCAGCTCTTGCTCCACCGATACCAGCACCATAAGCAAGTGCAAGATCCTGAGCATGACCTGTAGCATCCTGATATACTGCGATAAGACAAGGTGTACCCTTACCAGCCTGATACTCAGAACGAACTGTGTGACCTGGTGCCTTAGGAGCGATCATAGTTACATCAACATCTGCTGGAGGAACGATCTGTCCAAAGTGAATGTTGAAACCATGTGCGAACATAAGCATGTTACCTGGCTCAAGATTTGGCTCGATGTCGTTCTTGTACATAGCAGCCTGCTTCTCATCGTTAATAAGAATCATGATAATATCAGCCTTCTTAGCAGCCTCAGCAGTTGTATAAACTTCAAAGCCCTGTTCCTCAGCTCTCTTCCATGACTTACTTCCCTCATATAATCCAATGATTACGTGAGCTCCTGAGTCCTTAAGGTTAAGTGCGTGTGCGTGACCCTGGCTACCGTAACCAACTATTGCGATAGTCTTTCCATCCAGGAGTGATAGATTACAATCCTGCTCATAAAAAATCTTTAAATCTGACATAATTAATGCCTCCCTTTATAAAAAATATAATTAAATGCTTAATGCATAATTATCAAAGCTATACGAGTATATTACTCGCTCTCTTCAATACGTCCTCTAACAAGACCAGTAACACCTGTACGAACAAGTTCCTGAATCTCGAATCCGTCAAGAAGATCCTTGAACGCTTCAATCTTATTATTATTACCTGTGAGCTCTATCATAATAGAATGCTTAGATACATCTACTATATTTGCTCTATATACATTTGCAATAGAGATGATATTCTGTCTCTGATTTGCATCAGCCTTAATCTTAAGTATAACAAGCTCTCTAATAACTGCATCGCCATACTTAAGCTCTTCTATAGATCTAACATCTTCGAGCTTGTTAAGCTGATTCTTGATCTGTGAAAGAATCTTGTCATCTCCAGATACAGCAACTGTCATACGGGAAATCTTTGGATCATTTGTTTCACCCACAGAAAGGCTGTCTATATTATAGCCTCTGCGACTGAACATACCAGATACGCGGCTAAGAACGCCGGCCGAATTATCTACCATTAAAGAAAATATCTTAGTTTTCATTCCAGTCCATCCTTTCTATAACAAAAATTATTTTAAATGTTATGTGATATGTTGTCAACAGACATTTGGACTGATATCTAAGTATACAGTGTTCCTAGTAAACTATTACAGGGACACCTTCCTCTATCAGACCAAAAAGCTCTTGAGCAGAATAATACGGCATATTTACACATCCATGAGAGCCACTCCAGATATATATGTTTCCACCAAAGCTTCCTCTCCAGGTAGCATCATGAAATCCGATTCCACCGTTAAAGGGCATCCAATAAGTAACCTTAGTCTCATAATCATCCCCCTTAAGAGTTGCGGGGGTCTGCTTATATGCGACACTGTAGATTCCACCAGGAGTACCACGTCTTAAGTTTACACATCCTGTAACAACGTCACAATCCAAGACCTGCACACCATTTTTATAGTAATACATATGCTGATTAGTAAGATCAACCTCTGCATAAGTACCACCTATATCATTCCCATTTTCATCATAGGTAAATGCTTCTGAGGAAAATGAAGGTGTACGTTCTACATTTGTATGATGAATAATATCATTAAACAGATTCTCTGTTTCAGCCTCTATATCAATCTGCCAGCCATAAGTACCATTTGATATATTAACTTTACTTCTATTATGAGTCTTAAAGGTTCTTATTGTTCCATAGGTGTCATGAAGTCTAGAGAAACTCTCCAGCATATCCTGAACCTTATCTTTACTAACTACATATGAATAATCCTTACCAATCTTAATAGTAGAAAGAAGTTGCTGAGGAGTAAGCTTTATATCATAATCTCCATACTTATAAGTTATCTTAAGTCCAGAGATTTCATTGCAATAATTTACACAGCTCACAACCTTTGGATTATCAAGTTCATATTCAGGTCTTGCATAAAGACCAATTTCATCTATATCAACACTAGACTGACGATTTCGTATCGCTTTACCTATAGCCTCTTTGACTGCTTCCACATCGTCTATTCTAGAACCAAGGTCACCTTCATCGGCATAGACAACCCCATCCTCATCCACCTCAATAGATGGATTCTCCGGATCAACCATATTGGCAGGATCTAGTTCTGGATATCCGCTAACTATCCTGTCTAGGGCTTCTTCATTAAAGGTCAAAGTATCAGTAAGGGTATAGTCATCATTCCAGAAGCACTTAACCCATAAAAATGGATTCTGCGACTTTTTAATCTCATTAAGCTCTGTCAGATAATCAACCGATAAACCTACACTTCTACCATTTATCGTCTTAGTACTGCCTCTGAACTTAACCTGCAAATTATAATTTGACGGAGAATCGTATAACTCATTATCTACATATAATGGACTCTTAAATCCATAATTAACCCCATTAATTACAGTTCCAGGATAAAATGTATCAACCGACGCAAGCACCATAGCAAGGTAAGCAAGAATCAATACACTTAACACTCCTATCAAACTGTACCTAAATACTTTATTCGACCACATTTTATCTTAACGCCCTTTAGTTTTTCTTATATTAATCTGAACTATTTCAGGAATATTGTTTAGTCTAAGTTTAATCGAATGCTGTCCCAATCCATTAGTTACAATTTCTCTCTTTGAATTATGTATATATAATCCATAATCATATTTGGGAAAAAGAAGAAGTCTTGGTGATATAACTCCTCCAACAATCGGTAACCTTACCATACCACCATGGAAATGACCTGCAAGAGATAAGTCAGCTCCCCAGCCTGTATATCCCTCTATAAAATCAGGCGCATGTCCCAGAAGAATTGAAAATGAGTTTTTATCAACCTCTCCTATTAATTCATTTATCTTATCTTTACTGAGCCTTGGAAAGCCAAACCCTCGTCCATAATATTCAGGAGGTACCCCAAGTCCATAAAGCTTTATATTCCCCTCTAGCGAGGTAGATTTATTTGACAAAAGATTTATATCTGAACCGAAGGATGACTCATATTGCTTCCAGGCTTCGTAGTTCAGGTTCCAAAGTTTAATCTCATGATTACCAAATGCATAATATACAGGATACTTCTTTGATATATCACGAAGCAACTCTCCAGCACTTCTTATAATATCTTGAGGATCATGATCAGTCCCATTTATCATATCTCCGCCGATAAGAACAGCATCAGGAGATACTTCATCGATAGCCGACTTAATCTTATCATTCAAATGATGCGCCTCATGATAATCAGAAATAAAGACAAATGTTTTATCTTCCGTCACCTTATCTGACTCTATATCATAAGTCACCGTCCTGACCATTCTAAGCTCACGAAGGCTCTCTATGATAACCAGAACTAATAGTATTATTAAAACTATACATATAATAATACATATCTTAAACATTTAAGTAGGTACCTCTATACCAGCTTCCGCCTCTGCCTGTTTTCTAAAATCTTCTATCTTTTCTGGTGAAATATCTGGCAACTCATCCATGGATGATATACCAAAACACCTTAGAAAATCATCTGTTGTTCCAAAAAGAATCGGATGTCCTGGAGCATCAAGACGTCCAACTTCGCAGATAAGATTATACTCAATCAGCTTATTTACAGCATGACTACTAGATACACCTCTTATCTTTTCTATCTCAGCTCTTGTAACAGGCTGCTTATATGCAACTATCGAAAGAGTCTCAAGTATAACATCTGTAAGACTATGCTTTCTCGGCATATTTACTATCTTAGCAAGAACATCATAATAATCATTCTTAGTACATAACTGATACTTACCATCAAGTTCTATAAGTCTGATACCTCTATCCTCAGCCTCATATTCCTGCATCAGTTCATCAACCGCAGCATTAAACTCTTTCTTACTGACCGGTTCTTCCTCCGAACCAATAGCCGCCATTAATCTAGTGGCTTCTACAGCCGTACCTGTTGCAAAAAGAATCGCCTCGATCGATGCCTTTATATTTATATCTGATTCTTTATCACTCATAATTCCTCCAAGATCATTCCAGGGAATCGATTAAGATATCGCCAAACATTTCTTCTTGTCTGATAAGTAGAACACCCGACTTCATCAACTCGAGTATCGCCAGAAATGATACTATAAGATTAATCTTTCCTCTCTTTGAACCAAGCAAGGTCTTAAAATTAATACTTTTTAGACCTCTGATTTCGTTCTGTATCTCCACCATCTTATCTTCAAGTCTTATCTCATCTCTCGTGATAGTACCGAACTTGCTTCGAACAGGGTCAACTCGGTCTATCTCTCTACGAAGCAGAGTTTTAAAGATTTCATTTAACTTCTGCATAGTCATATCACCGATAAGCTCTGCAGGATCAATCTCTTCCTTAACCTGCTTAACTTCCTTTGGAATAGTAGGTTCTTTATAAAATGCATTACCAGCATCTATGGACATATCCTTAAGTTCACTTGATGCATATTTATACATTTTGTATTCAAGAAGACTCTTAACAAGTTCAGCTCTAGGATCTTCTTCCTCTTCCTCCTCAGTTTCTTCCTTAGGAAGCAGCATCTTTGCTTTAATGGAAATAAGTGTTGCGGCCATAACGAGAAACTCACTCATTACGTCCATATTCTCTTCTTCCATCTGATCCAGATACTCTAAATACTGCTTTGTGATTTCAACGATAGGAATATCAAATATATTAAATTTGTTCTTCTCTATAAGATGTAAGAGAAGGTCAAGGGGGCCTTCAAACACATCCAACTTGAGATCAAGCTTTAGTTGTTCCAAGTGAGCGACGAAGCCTCCTTCTTTCTGTCTCTCGTAATGAGGTCATGAAGCGCATCTTTTGCTGACAGCCCGTCAAAGAGTACCTTATTAACATGCTCAACAATAGGCATCTCTACATCATACTTGTTAGAAAGAGCAAGTGCAGCCTTAGCACTATACACACCTTCTACAACCATCTTTACCTCATCCATAGCTTCCTGATAGGTCTTACCCTGTCCCATAAGGAAACCAGCTCTTCTATTACGACTGTGTTGTGATGCACAAGTAACGATCAAATCACCTGTACCCGAAAGTCCTGAAAACGTCTCAGGCTTTCCACCCATAGCTACACCAAGATTAGACATCTCGTGTATTCCTCTGGTAATAAGTGCAGCCTTAGTATTATCTCCACAGCCAAGTCCATCAGCAATACCTGCCGCAAGAGCTATAACATTTTTGATAGCTCCTCCAAGCTCTATACCAACCATATCAGGACTTGTATATACTCTGAAGAAATCTGACATAAATGTATCCTGAACAAGCTTAGCCAGACCCTTATCTGCAGCACCCACAACTACTGTAGTAGGTAAGCACTTTCCTACCTCTTCAGCGTGACTTGGGCCAGACAGAACCGCCACTCTCGCCTGCGGAATCTCTTCATTAATAACTTCAGAAAGTCTCTTAAGAGTATCTTCTTCGATACCCTTAGCAACATTTACGATTATTTCATCTTGTGTAATATACTGACTTGCGGACTTTGCTGTACTTCTTACAAAGGGAGAAGGAACAGCCATAACCACCATATCCTTATCTCTAAGTGCAAACTCCATATCAGTTGTATATTCAACAGTACCCGGCAGCATAACTCCTGGGAGCTTAGTCTTATGCTGTGAATACTCCTTCAGCATAGAAATCTCTTCAGGATCTATAGACCAGACTGTCATCTCATGTCCATTTAAAGCAAGAAGCTTAGTAAGTGCAATACCCCAGCTTCCAGCGCCAAGCATACAAATCTTCATAGTACAAATAACCTCCTATATACCCTCTTGTTTTTTGAAGCGGAACTTATTCTCCTCATGATTCATCAGCCTTATAATATTTGCCTTATGTTTAAATATCGCAAGTGCAGCAAGAAGAGCAACCATAATCGTTCCTTCAATAAACACTCCTCTGCTATATGGAGCACTCAGATCAAAACCCGAAAGCCCCATAACGCCTTGAAGAATAAAGCAAAGAGCTATACCAATCATAAGTACTATAGAACCAACAGACATATATTTAGATATAGCTATAGTACCTACGAAGATAACAAGCATAATAACTATAAATATCGGATGAAGAATACTAGCAGCAAATCCACCGATAGTTGCTATACCCTTTCCGCCCTTAAACTGGAGGTAGAAAGGAAAGATGTGACCTAGTACAGCTCCAAATCCCATATATATCATATATATGTAATATGTATCTGGAAATGAATCTCTTAGCATAAATCTAAGAACCATACAAGGAACAAATGACTTGCAAAAATCTCCTATAAACACAACAAGACCAGCCTTAAAACCTAACACTCTAAGAGCATTAGTAGTACCTGAATTACCACTACCATGTTCCTTGAGATTAGTTCCAGCCAGTTTGCCATATATTACACCCGTTTGAAGAAGGCCAAATCCATAGCCTAGTATAAGACATATTATTCTATAAAGTACTACCACTGCCTACTTCTCCTTCCTCTCGCGAAGTATAATCTTTATAGGTGTTCCCGTGAAGAGAAATGCTTCTCTAAGCTTATTCTCTATATATCTGATATAAGAAAAATGTGCCAGTTCCTTACTATTTACAAAGAGCACAAATGTAGGAGGCTTAACTGATACCTGAGTCATATAGAACAACTTAAGTCTCTTACCCTTATCATTAGGCGGTTCATTCTCCGCAACAGCATCGGTGAGAATCTCATTTAACACACCTGTCTGAACTCTCATACAGCTGAACTGTTCAACCATATCAATAGTATCAAAAAGTTTTGGAAGTCTCTGACCAGTTAGCGCTGATACAAAAAGCATCTCAGCATATGGCATATAGGCAAGCTTGTTACGAATCTCTTTCTTCATCTTATTCATAGTGTTGGTATCCTTTGCAATAAGATCCCATTTATTAACAACTATGATCATACCTTTGCCACGCTCATGAGCTATACCAGCAATCTTTGTGTCCTGATCTGTAACGCCTTCCTCAGCGTCTATAAGAAGAACTGCAATATCACAGCGTTCAACAGCTGCAACAGTTCTAATAATACTAAATCTCTCTATCTCATCCTTAATCTTACTCTTACGACGAAGACCAGCCGTATCTATAAAGATATACTCACGACCATTTCTCTTAATCTTCGTATCTATAGCATCTCTGGTAGTACCAGCAATATTAGATACAATGAGTCTATCTGTTCCAAGGAGCTTGTTAATAAGAGAAGACTTTCCTGTATTTGGCTTACCTATAACTGCAATCCTAGGAATATCCTCAGGTTCTTCCTCAGCTGTATCCTCAGGGAACTCAGCTACAACCTTTTCAAGCATATCACCTATACCAAGTCTATTAGCAGCAGAAATAGGCATAGGATCACCTATACCAAGATTATAGAACTCATATACATAGTTCTCGAACTTCTCAAAACTATCCGCCTTGTTAACAGCAAGAACAATCGGTTTCTTAGATCTTCTAAGAAGATCAGCAACCAGCATATCAGATGCTGTAACGCCATCACGAACGTCTGTGACAAATATTATAACATCGGCAGTTTCTATAGCTATCTCAGCCTGTTCTCTCATGGAACGCATGATAATATCTTCAGACTTAGGTTCTATACCGCCTGTATCTACTATTGTAAAACTATGATTCAGCCACTCAACATCCGCATATATTCTATCTCTTGTAACACCTGGAGTATCCTTAACTATCGCAAGTCTCTCTCCAGCAAGCATATTAAAGAGTGTAGATTTTCCAACATTTGGACGCCCAACTATGGCAACAATTTTCTTAGCCATTCTTTCTTCCTAATCATATCTATATTTCTTAACCACGTGTAACTATCGCCCAACAATTCAAGCGAAATAACACTAATATCACAAGCTAGTATTGTATCATAATCTTGTAAGTTTTGGAAGTCATCAAAATGCATTCTTTACGTGATTTATCTTATCCCCAAGAACGCCTACAGCGTCAAACCTGATATTAGTATTATCTATATCATATCCATGCTCACTTAGATAATATAAAGCAGCATTCCTGATTCTATATACTTTCTTCGGTGTTATAGCTTCCAGCGGATCTCCAGCATTTGCAGAAGACCTATACTTCACTTCAACAAATACAAGATCCTTATTATCCAGTGCGATAACATCTATTTCAGAATATCTGGTCCTGTAATTCATTTCCA
>CACWGK010000058.1 GCA_902760415.1 uncultured Lachnospiraceae bacterium | reverse complement strand
AGCAGATTTTGATAATACTGATTATCTTTATAGATACGGTGAATATATCTCTGATACAGAGATTCGTATGTCAAAGTATCTGGCAACTTTACCTGAGAATAGAATAGATGAAATAGCTCGTACATTTACTGATGGTTTTAGACGTGGATATGATGTTATGGGCGTTAATTTTGAAGGTAAGGCAAGCGTTCAGATAAGATATCATCTTGGTCAGGAAAGAATTGTTCGTTCGGTATGTAAGTTTTTTGAGGAAATGGGACTACACGCGATTCTGTTTAGAACTGCCTCAAGTAGAATAGTAAAAAGAGGAACGGTTCGTCAGGGTTATGAGTCATCTTATCCTAATCAACAGTTTAACTATGATCATAGAAATGATGCGTTTTACTTTTTGACATCAGATTTTGTAGAAAGAAGAGTAAATGCTACCAGAAAATGCTATGAAGAATTATCTAATACTGCTGGAAGTGTAGATAAAAAAGATTATGTATCGATTTTTGCGGGTCCTGCCGTGATTGAGACGTTTGGAGAGGAACTATTTTCTCCAGTTCAAAAGTCTTCAAGTGTAACATTATCTTCAGAACAAGAAGAGCTTGAGAGAAAGCTTTATGGAAAACTATCTCAGATTTCAAATGAGTTCTTGCCAGGTGACAGTTATAGTTTCTCTATTATTGCATTTCCAGTTCCAGATATTGGTAAAGACTTTGAAGAGATATTTGATGAAGTAGTTGCAATAAATACTTTGGATAATGAAAAGTATAAAACTATTCAGCAAATCATTATAGATGTTCTTGATGTTGCTGATAAAGTAAGGATTGAAGGAATGAATGGCAACAAGACTGATATTACGGTCCAGATGCGACACCTTCAGAATCCTTTAAAGGAAACTCAATTTGAAAATTGTACTGCTGATGTAAATATTCCTCTAGGCGAAGTGTTTACATCTCCAGTGCTTAAGGGAACGAGAGGAATATTAAATGTAAGTAGCACATATCTTAATGGATATAACTTTGAAGATATTGAGATTCATTTTGAAGATGGTGTAGTTACGGATTATTATTGTTCCAACTTCTCTGGTGAAGGAAGTGTGGAAAAGGGCAAGCGATATATTAAGGAGAATATACTCTTTAATCATGAATTTCTTCCACTTGGAGAGTTTGCCATAGGTACAAATACTCTTGCTTATACTATGGCGAGAAAATATGATATATTACCAAAACTTCCAATTCTTATAGTTGAAAAGACAGGTCCGCATTTTGCTTTTGGAGATACTTGTTATAGTCATATGGAGGATCATGCAGTTTATAATCCTGATGGTAAAGAGATTATAAGTCGTGAAAATGATTTTTCTCTTCTTAGAGATACTGAACCGGATAAAGCGTATTTTAATTGCCATACAGATATAACTATACCATATAACGAGCTTGGTAGACTTTATACTGTGAGTGAATCCGGTGAAGAAATTGATATTATAGTGGAGGGAAGGTTCGTTCTTCCAGGTACTGAAGTTCTGAACGCGGCATTTGACTGATAATTCTATATGGGGGCGTATATGAATATAGTTGAAATTATCGAAAAAAAGAAAAAGGGAAATGAGCTTACATCTGAGGAGATTAGATATACCATCGAAGGAATGCTAAGTGGGAATATAAAAGATTATCAGATGTCTGCACTCCTTATGGCTATATGCCTTAAGGGGATGAATGCAAAGGAGACTACAGAATTAACTTTAGCCATGCGTGATAGCGGCGACGTTCTTGATCTATCGTGTATTGGGAAAACGGTTGTAGATAAACATTCGACTGGAGGTGTGGGTGATAAGACAACACTTATAATTGGACCTCTTATGGCATCACTTGGTGTTCCAATCGCAAAAATGAGTGGACGGGGACTTGGAATAACCGGAGGAACTATAGATAAACTTGATTCTATACCTGGTTTTAATTCTGATATTTCTGATGAAGAGTTTATTGATCTTATAAAGACGGTTGGAGTAGTAGATGCGGCACAGAATAAAAATCTAGCTCCTGCTGATAAATACTTATATGCGCTTCGTGACGTTACTGGAACTGTAGATAGTATACCGCTGATTGCTTCCAGCATAATGAGTAAGAAGCTTGCGTCTGGAGCTGATGCTATAGTATTAGATGTAAAATGTGGAACAGGTGCATTTATGACAGTTTATCAATCTGCTAAGGCTTTGGCAGAGGCTATGATCAGTATAGCTAAGCTTGCGGGAAAAACATGCGTTGCAGTAATCACTGATATGAACCAGCCTCTTGGCTATGCTGTGGGTAATTATCTTGAGGTTAGAGAGGCTGTTAGATTTTTAGCTGGAAAAGAACAGAATCCAAGGTTATATAGGATAGTTGTTGAACTCTGTAAGCAAATGTATAAACTATCTGATATGTACACTGAAATGAGTGATGATGAGGTTGAAGAGATTATTAAGGATGCTATCTCCTCTGGTAAAGCATATAAGAAGTTTAAAGAGTTTATATCGGGGCAGGGCGGAGATGTCGGTTTTGTTGAGTCCTTAGAAAGTGCAGTTGATGTAGATAACATTTCTTATGAATATAGAGCCTCTAAATCAGGTGTTATATCATCCATTGATGCAGAGCTTATAGGCAGGGTGTCGCTTGCTTTAGGTGCAGGACGTGTTAATAAAGAGGCTGAGATTGATTTATATGCCGGAATTATATTTGATAAAGTTGTAGGAGACTTCGTAAATGAAGGTGATGTTATAGCAACTTTATATGCTGCTTCCGGTGGAAAACTTGAGGCTGGAAAAGCCTTAATTGAAGAGAGTGTTTCTGTTAGCGATTCGTTCTCTGATTCGGATATTATTATCGATGTTTTGTAAGAATATAGTTTGACTATCCATAAGGTTTTCATTGAATAAGTGATGGCCATACGGTATAATATTTTATTATTCATTAAGGGAGGTTTTTAAAGTGGGTATTTTACAGAGATTTAAGGATATTATGTCATCAAATATTAATGCTTTACTTGATAGAGCTGAGGATCCGGAGAAGATGGTTGATCAGACACTTCGTAATCTTAACTCAGATCTTGCTAAGGTAAAAGCAGAGACGGCCGGAGTTATGGCTGATGAGCAGAAAGCAAAGCGTAATCTTGATGAAGTTAATGCTGAGATAGCAAAGATGCAGGGGTATGCTGAAAAGGCGGTTCTTGCTGGAAATGATGCAGATGCTACTAGATTCCTTGCTGAGAAGAATAAACTTGTTGCTAAGCAGGCACAGCTTCAGCAGATTTATGATGTTGCTGCCGCAAATGCTATGAAGATGCGTCAAATGCATGATAAGCTTGTTACTGATATTGCAGAGCTTGAGTCACGTCGTGATCTTATCAAGTCAAAGGTTAAGCTTGCTAAGGCTCAGCAGCATATTAATCAGGCTACATCAAAGATTGATACTCAGTCTGGTTTCGCTGCATTCCAGAGAATTGAAGATAAGGCTGATGCTATGTTAGATATGGCACAGGCAGAAGCACAGTTAAATGCTACATCTGCTTCAAGTGAGGTTGATAGTCTTACTGCTAAGTATGATGCTTCGCCTGATATGGCTGTTCAAGATGAGCTTGCTGCACTTAAGGCGAAGCTTGGAACAACTTCAGCTGAATAATTCATTTTTTCTAGATTTTAAGAAGTATTTAAAGGACATTAATTAATGCTAGGACTTAATAATAAACAATGGGAGGCCTGCTCATATACGGAGGGGCCTCTCCTTATTTTAGCAGGAGCTGGTTCGGGTAAAACCAGAGTTCTTGTTCATAGAATTGCATATTTAATAGAAGAGAAGGGTGTTGATCCTTATAACATTCTTGCAATTACATTTACAAATAAAGCTGCAAATGAGATGAAGGAAAGAGTAGAGAATGCTATAGATGTTGAACCTGGTCGAATCTGGGTTAGTACATTTCACTCTATGTGCGTTAAGATTCTAAGGCGTTTTTATATACGTATAGGCGGCGATAACAATTTTGCTATATATGATACTGATGATCAAAAAGCAGTTTGCAAAGAGGTTATAAAGACTCTAAATCTTGATCCTAAGATGTATAAAGAAAAGGCTTGTATAGCATTTATATCTACCGCGAAGGAATCTTGTAAGACTCCTGAAGATTTGGAGATTGAACTTGCTGGTGATTATCGTGGTTCTCAAATGGTTAGAGTATATCGCGAGTATCAAAATCGAATGAAGATTAATAATGCTCTGGATTTTGATGATCTTATATTTAAAACTCTTGATCTTTTTGCGCAGGATCAGGAAGTTCTTGAGTATTATCAGGATAGATTTAAGTATATTATGGTTGATGAGTACCAGGATACTAATGAGTCACAGTTTCAGCTGGTTAAGCTTCTTGCTGGAAAGTGGCGTAATCTTTGTGTTGTTGGTGATGATGATCAGTCCATATATAAGTTCAGAGGAGCTAATATATATAATATTCTTAACTTTGAAGATGAATATAAGGATGCAAAGGTTGTTAAACTCGAGCAAAACTATAGATCAACAGAGACTATTCTTAATGCTGCAAATGCTGTTATTGCCAATAATACTGGGCGTAAGTCCAAAAGTCTATGGACTGAAAATGGGGTTGGTGAAAAGATTAGATACCAGGTCTATGAGACAGAACATGAGGAGGCTCTCGGTGCGGTTAATTATATAATGGAGCTTTGCAATAATGGGAAAGATTATTCGGATATAGCTATTCTATATCGAACAAATGCTCAGTCTCGTGTTATAGAAGAAAAACTTGTTTATGCTAATATACCGTACAAGCTTGTTGGTGGTACTGGATTCTATAATCGTAAAGAAGTTAGGGATATTGTTGCTTATCTGAAGCTACTTTCGAATCCTTCCGATGAGATAGCATTTTCCCGTATTATAAATGTACCTAAAAGAGGTATAGGTGCTACGACGGTTTCAAAAATTCGTGATCTTAGTCGTGAAAGAGGAGTCTCAATGTATGATTTCTGTAAGGATGAAAGTACGAGACAATTGCTTGGTCGTAGCGGAGATAAGATAACTGGTTTTATCGATATGATGGAAGGGTTTAAATCATTTGCTTCAGATGGCGAACTGGATGAGCTCTTTGATGAGATTATGGAAAAAACTGGTTATGAAATGGAGCTTAGAGCTGAAGGTACTGATGAGGCGAGAGGTCGACTTGAGAATCTTGACGAACTTCGTAATAAGATTCTGGGATATATGGAAGAGGAAGAACCAACTCTTTTGGGACTCCTTGAAGATATATCTCTTGTTGCAGATACAGATGATAGTGCTGAAGATACGGACAATAAAGTTACATTAATGACACTTCATAGCGCAAAAGGTCTTGAGTTTCCGGTAGTATTTATGGTTGGTATGGAGGAAAGACTTTTCCCAAGTGGACTTTCCATGGATAGCGACGATCCTGATGCTGTTGAAGAAGAACGTAGACTGTGCTATGTTGGTATTACAAGAGCTATGAAGTTATTATATCTTAGTTCGTGCACGACTAGAATGTCATATCAGGGTAGAACTTATAATGCAGAGTCAAGGTTTATAGAAGAGATTCCCAAAGAATATATGATAAGAACAGGAGTAAAGGCAAATGTTATAAAGACGGAACCTTTTTCTAAGAAAACTTCTGTTTCTGGTTATAATTTTGGGGTTGGCGGTTCTTCTGTTTCATCATCTTCTTATTCTGCGCCTGCGGTTCCTAAAAGTAGACCTGCGGCTTCAACAAATGTTGCTGTTGACTATGGCGTAGGTGATAGAGTGAAGCATATTAAGTTTGGCAAGGGAACTGTAACTGCTATGAGAACATCTGCAGATGATTTTGAGATAACCGTTAACTTTGATACTGTTGGTGAAAAACATATGTTTGCGAAGCTTGCTAAGTTAAAAAAAATATAGTTATATAATGCTTTAGTGTGTAGTTGTTTGAGGAATATGCTTATGTATGAAAAGATAAAAAAAGAAATGAATAATAAGGGTGTCTCGATATTTCAGGTTATTATAGGCATTGCCGCCGTTATAATTATTATCGCAGTTTCACTTATCGCTGGTATATTGATTCATAAAAAGTGGACTGATAAAGAAAAAGAGGTACCACGTATTACATCATATGAGGTTACTGAACGTCTTGAAAGCGTAAGTGAGCTAACAACTCAAAAGATTATATATCAGGGATATATTCATTACGAAGAGGGAAGTATTCCATTTATAGATAAGAAGAGTTATTCTATGACATATACAGCTGAGATAGAGGCGGGGATTGACATAAGTGAGATTGAAGTCACAGATGCTGGTGACAGAATTATTATTGAGATTCCAGATTCTGATGTACAGAGTATATATGTTGATCCAGAATCTGTTCAATTCCATGATGAATCATTTGCAATCTTTAATTGGGATTCCAAAGAAGACGGTGTTGAGGCGGTTAAAAATGCTGAAGCTGATGCGAAGGAACATGCTGATATATCAAAGCTTAAGGAAGAAGCAGACAAGCATGCTAAGGAATTAATAGAAGATTTATTCCAGGATGCTATATCAGATCAAGAAGTTGAAGTCAGATAATTAATGAATTCTGATGGATTTTTGATTCATTGAAATGAAATAATCTTTGCATAGATGGATAATTATGTTATAATCTCTCTATGTTATAAGTGTTTATCACTTAAATGTTTGAATCTAGAAAGGGGGTTTCTTGATATGAGAAACGATGTAGTAGTTAAGGATGATGCAGTTGAGACAGCTAAGAGTGCTATAGTAGCAATATGCATAATTGTAGGTGTTATTACACTTATTGCAGGTATTGCTGTAGCAGTATATAAGTATCTCACACCAGATTACCTCGATGATTTTGATGAGTTTGATGATGACTTTGACGATGACTTCTTTGAGGATGATGCAGACTTTACTGATGATGTTGCTCCAGCTGAGGCTTAAGAGTAATTAACTAGTGAGTATATTATTGTGACAGGGAGAAATCCCTGTCACTTTTAGTTATTGGCGTTTTTATATCTTAAAGATTTCTTAATAATTTATTGTTTTGTTTTTTAATATATCTTCTATAGAATACATATTGTAAAACGTTTTATGGACAAATCATGTCCTATATGGAGGGATAAAATGTATAAGGTACTCATTTGTGATGATGACAAGGATATAGTGGAAGCTATTGCTATCTATCTTGAAACTGCTGGTTACTCTGTTGTAAAAGCTTATGATGGATTTGAAGCTTTGGATATTATGAAGACTCAGGTTGGTCAAGGAGATGATGTTTCCAAGATTCATTTAGTTATTATTGATATTATGATGCCTAACATGGATGGAATCATGGCTACAAGAAAAATACGTGAGTTTAGTCAGGTTCCTATTATATTCCTCACTGCAAAGTCTGAGGATGCAGATAAGATATTAGGGCTTGATATAGGTGCAGATGATTATGTAACAAAGCCTTTTAATCCACTTGAACTTGTTGCAAGAGTTAAGTCGCAGATCAGGCGTTATACTCAGCTTGGTGCAATAAATGAAGTTGATTCTAATGATGACAAGGTTATCGTTAATGGTGGACTGGTTATAAATGATAGTGCGAAGTCTGTATCTATTGATGGTGATGAAGTGAAGCTTACACCTATTGAATATAGTATACTTCTTTTTCTTACTGAAAATAGTGGGAGAGTATATAACACAAGCCAGATATATGAAGCTGTGTGGGATGAAGATGCTATAGCTTCTGATAATATTATAGCTGTTCATATCAGACATATTAGAGAGAAGATAGAAATCAATCCAAAGGAACCAAGATACCTTAAAGTGGTATGGGGGCAGGGCTATAAGGTTGAAAAGTTGTAATTCATTAAATATATGAATTACGTTGAGAGGAAGAGTTTATGAAGATTATAAAAAACAAAGCATTTAGACTGTCGTTATATGTTATAGGCTTTATACTAGTGGTTTTGACTTTTGCATCTGGAATTGCTTCTATTTTTAAATATGAGCGTTTTTCGGATAAAGAAAACTATAATAATCCGTTTGAAACTTCAAATTATGTTAGAGATGCGGTAGAAAATTCTGCGGAGACTATTCAAGGAAAAGCATATAATGAACGGCAAATATATGAAATCGATTTTTTGGATACAGAATTAGAAATATATAAATATAAGGATATTAAAACTTCCTTAGATAACGATTCGGATAAGGTATCTTCTGATAAGATGACTTTAAGAGATATTCTGGGAGTTGACAACGCTGTAAACCTACTCTCAAAATACTTATACGCTGATGGAGGCTCTGATACTATATATGGTGCATATCAAAATATGTTTGATATGGATGATAATAAGTATATTCGTATGACATGGCAAGATTATGTAGAAATAGTAAAGGATAGATGTATCAAATATAGTTTTGAGGAAGATCAGTTTTATAATAATAACATCGGAAATGATATTAATGATATTGATATAAGTGAAGAAAAAGCGGCATTTTATCAAAAACTCTCTAATAGTTATCCTGATATGGGGATATCAGACGGTAATTACTTTACATTTATTGATGATATGCTGTATATGATCGATATTGATAATAATCTTATTTACTATGAAAGATATGGATATGCTCAAACTCTTATAGGTGAAAATGATTATACATACGTTTATTTTCCATATAAAGATATAACTGAGTTTAAAAAACTTACTGATTATGATAAGGTAGCTTCATTTGAGGATTATATTCTTTCTTCATATATTTTAAGGAGTGATATAGAACTTGGTTATTCTACATTAAGTGATACCCAGAAGTCTCATCTTAGCCGTGAAGTAAATCAGGAGTATTATTTGTATGACTGTAATGCTGCATTTAGTATAGATGGGAAAAATATAGCTTATGCTTATGTTCCGTATGATGATATTTTATATTGTTCAGAAGATGGCGAATATTCGGTATCATATCAAGAATTATTAGATAAGTTTAAGACTTTCTCTGATATATATGTTAGTTATGATGCGGAGACAGGCGAAGTTGAGCAGTGGTATAAAGATAAGAATGGAGATACTGTTCCTTATGAATATTTAAATAGTGGTAAAATGAAGCAATTAACAGATAGGAATAATGAGAGCTTTGTGATAGCACTAAATCTCAGTTCTTTTGCTTCTTCGAGAATAGAGGATAAAATAGCTTATGATTTGGTGAAAGTTATTCCTAATCCTTTGTTGGTATTTGTTTTAAGCATTTTGCTGTTTTTAGCGGTTGTTATCATATTAATATTAGGTGAACCTAAGAAGTTATATCTTGTTGATAAAGCGCCTTATATAGTATGGTTGGGAATCTACTTTGGAGTGATTCTTTTGGTTGCTGGAATAGTTGAAGGAGTATTATATTCGATATATAATATAGCTTCATTTATTAATAACGAAATGTTTATGTGTTCGGCATTAACACTAATGTTGCTATTAGTTATGTATTTGACTACTGCAGCAGTTATTATGAATCTAACTAGAAGGGTTAAATGTAAAGAGTTTCTTAATGGTTTTGTATTTGTACGACTAATAAAAGCAATTAGAAGATATATTTCCAATAATCGTGATCGCTTTTCTGGTAAGAAACTTGCTATAGTATTTTTAATATCATTTTTATTTATAAGTCTTATTGGAACTTTATTTTTCTGTCAATCGTCATATGATAACTTTGTGGCATTTGTATCATTATTTATGTTTGTAATAGATATTGTTGCATGTATATTTGTTTTTAAATATTTGACAGATATAAATAAACTACTAAGCATTAGTAAGCGTATTGAGTCGGGAGAATTAGATGCTAAGATAAATGTGAATGAACTAACTTTTAATTCTCGTGAGATGGGAGAGAGTCTTAATAATCTTGGAGATGGCTTATCAAAGGCGGTTGAAGCGTCTATTAGAGATGAACGTACTAAAGCGGAACTTATAACTAATGTATCGCATGATATTAAGACACCACTTACGTCGATAATAAATTATGTTGATTTACTCAAGAAAGAAAAAATAGATAATGAAAAAGCTTCGGAATATATAAATGTGTTAGATCAAAAATCCCAGCGATTAAAGCAGCTGATTCTTGATTTAATAGAAGCTTCTAAAACTAGTACTGGAAATATCGAACTTGAATGTATGAATCTCAATCTTGTAGAACTTCTTAATCAAGGATTAGGTGAGTTCGAAGATAAGTTTAAGGAGTCTGGTCTTGAGGTTGTAAAAACGCTTCAATTAGATAATGCTGTAATATATGCAGATGGAAGAAGAGTATTTAGGATTATTGATAACTTATTGAATAATATTATAAAATATGCTCAACCTAATACTAGGGTCTTTATAGATCTGAAAGAATTTGATTCAGAAGAGTCAACTGATAAGGTATTAATAAGTTTCAAAAATGTAAGTAAAGAAATGTTGAATATATCGCCTAAAGAATTAACAGAAAGATTTGTAAGAGGAGATCGTTCTCGTAATACTGAAGGATCAGGCCTTGGATTATCTATAGCAAAAAATCTTGTTGAACTTCAGGGAGGAACTTTTGATATAACAATTGATGGAGATTTATTTAAAGTTGATATTATATTTCCATTAGTTAAATAAATGATGTATAATGAGTTGCCTGGAACTTCTATCAGGCAACTCATTGTTAGTTTAATTTTTTGATGATTTCTATAGAAATTTTCACCTTAAATCTCTTAAAAATTGTTTAAAATTTAAGTGAAAATAGGGCGAAAAAATGATTCAAAAAAAACTAAAAAAATTATTCAAAAATTGCTTGACAAAGATACCCTTCATCACTATAATAGGAAAAGTGCTGTTGAGAAATCAAGAGATACAAAAAAGGGGTCTTAGCTCAGCTGGGAGAGCATCTGCCTTACAAGCAGAGGGTCACAGGTTCGAGCCCTGTAGGCCCCATGCGTGGCGGGATAGCTCAGTTGGCTAGAGCATACGGTTCATACCCGTAGTGTCGAGGGTTCAAATCCCCCTCCCGCTACTTACATCTTTAAAACAGCATTTCATACACCTTCGGGGTGTGGCTCAGCTTGGCTAGAGCGCTTGATTTGGGATCAAGAGGTCGCAGGTTCGAATCCTGTCACCCCGACTCAGATGTTTGTCTTGGGACTTGACATCTAGAACAAAATTATATATTATTTAGTAGCTGTAAGTCGCAGTTATTAGACTTAATGTCATGCGGGTGTAGTTCAGTGGTAGAACACCAGCCTTCCAAGCTGGATATGTGGGTTCGATTCCCATCACCCGCTTTTAGACTGTCATTTAGGCAGTCGCAAAATGTGTCCGTAGCTCAGCTGGATAGAGCAACGGCCTTCTAAGCCGTGGGTCGGGGGTTCGAATCCCTTCGGGCACATTTTTATTAAATTGTAGGAATAACCTACAGTTCACTGTGGTGGGTATGGCGCAGTTGGCTAGCGCGCCAGATTGTGGCTCTGGAGGCCGAGGGTTCAAGTCCCTCTACCCACCCTTTTTTTATATCATAAAACTTAACTTGGATTATAGTAAATCTATTTTAGTTGTGATTATGATATGAGCTGGATACTTCAGCGATATGCAGAAACAAACATTGGGCTATCGCCAAGTGGTAAGGCACAGCACTTTGACTGCTGCATTCGTTGGTTCGAATCCAACTAGCCCAGTTCTTAAGTGCCACTAGCTCAGTCGGTAGAGCACTTGACTTTTAATCAAGTTGTCGGGGGTTCGATTCCCCCGTGGCACACTAAAACATCATTTGATGATATAAGCGGATATGGCGGAATTGGCAGACGCGCTAGATTTAGGTTCTAGTGGGGAATCCCGTGCAGGTTCAACTCCTGTTATCCGCACACGACATTTGAGTTCTATCTTAATTGTAAGATAGAGCTTTTTTATATATTTTGGTGTAATTATATATTTAATGTGATACAATATGTGATATATCATTTGTTTGTTTATCTAGAACATTTTTTGAGGTGATCTATGAGTAATGCAGAACAAGCTGTTGTTGAATCACAAGTGGTTGATGAGGTATCTAAAAAGAAGTTTAAGATTGATATAAAGAATATCCTGATTCTTCTTCTTGATTATATCGCTATAAATGTAGCGTATGTTGTATCTCTTATGTCTGTGACTAATGTCAGCATAGAACTTCTTGATATTGAATATTTAACATTTATTATTCGTGTGACACCGTTTTATGCTGTGTTTACTATAGCTGTGTATTATATTTTCAGATTATATATTCCTGATTATAAGAAGATTAGTGTGAGAGAAATGAGAAGACTTCTTATATCTAATTTTCTTACCACTATGGTTTATGTAATCATTATGTTTATAATACATGGCGGATTTCCATCTACATTTTTCCTTATTGGAGGAATGCTTCAGTACTTCTTTACTTCTGGAATTAGGTTCCTATATAGACTAGTTCATGTGAGTGAAGATAAGAAATATGAATAATATGTGAAATATTTGTCATTTCTGTCAAATTTACTACATTTATATTGATATTTTTATATAAAGTGCTATAATTTTATTATATATTTGGGCAAAGCAGGAGTAATTCTGTGACGCAAAGCTATAGGGCCTTGGTTCCGTTGATGGCGTAAGCTTGTGAGTTGAGGTAGCCAGTTGCAAAGTTACTACTGTTAGCGTGGTGTAGTTTATGACTATATCCTTGTTTGCTGACGGTAGTTTTTTATTTTATCTTGTGTTATCACAGGATTATTTACACACTTATCATTAGTCGTTTATACGACAATACACTATTTATGAGGATGGAAATATGAAAACTGAAAACTTTGCCCCTGTCACCACTAGGAATAATGGCTTCTCTCTTGTGGAACTCATTATTGTTATTGCTATTATGGCTATACTTGCAGCAGCTATAGCGCCTGCTTTGATTAAGTATATAGCTAAGTCGAGAAGAGCATCTGATGTTGAAACGGCAGATGTTATACTTGATGCTGTTGGAGCTGCATATGCTGAAGCTTATTCTTTTGAAGGAATTGAAGCTGGTGTTGATCAAGATGCAAATCTTATTGATACATCTAAGGTCGTTTCTGTTACTGTAGATTCAGAGCCTTCTTATGATTTAGAAATCATATCTACTGCAACTAATAACGATACATTTGTTAATTCTTTTGGTCCGCAACAACATTTTCTTACAAAAATCAGACAAACTTTAGGTAAAGAGGTTAATGGTACTAAAGAATATTCTTCACCTAAGTTTAAATCTAATTCTGGAAATGGAGAACCAGTTGGATTTTTGATTGGAAGACAGGTTGATGGTAATCAAACTGTTAGATTTGAAGTTTGGCTTGTTGATAGTAGTGGTAATCCGTGTTATAGACTTCAACCGGATTGTTGTACAGCGTATAAGTAGTGTTTGGTATATTGTTATTTTGATATTACCAATTCTCTCGTCGCTTAAAGTGAGGTGTTAATATGAGAATTGAAAAATCAAATAATAAAGGATTGTCTTTGGTAGAACTCATTATTGTTATTGCTATTAT
>CACWGK010000057.1 GCA_902760415.1 uncultured Lachnospiraceae bacterium | reverse complement strand
GCACCTTTCTGAGCAGTTGTCGGAACGGGGGACTCCGCAGAGTTCAGAATTGACGGATGTGGAGCAGCCAACTTATGAGGCGTTGGTGACGGGCCTGGACGTGCGTTATGCCAGCACTTATCTCTATGCCCTGGAGGACGAGGAGGACCGGGATCCCGAAGACGGGAGCAAAAGCGATCAGGATCCTGATGATGAAAAGAAGCAGGACCGCGACCCGGGGACAGACAGTCCCGATGAAAAGGGTGCCGATCAAAAAACCCCCGGTGACAACGAAGAAAAGAAGGATTCCGAATCCACAAGCCCTGGCTTATTCATAAGTTCAAGTCTTGCTCCATCCGAGAAGCTTATAAAGTAGGATCTGAAACCTGTATTCTTGTTATGATACCCATCATTTGAAATACCATCAAAATACTTTACAAAAAAGTCTCTTGCCGCCTCTAGATCATTTACATACATAGCAACATGTTCTATCTTCATATATCACACCTTTTTTCTCATATTATATGACATACGGATTATCTCCGTATATCCTCATCAGTATAGTTTTTCGAAGCAACAACCGTGCATCTATCTGAAAATACTTCTTCTATAATTCTAAGTTCCAGCTCTTGCCTGTGGATAAAATGCTTAATCAGGTCTTCTTCTCCACTAAGTCCTTTTGCTTTTGAATATGGACACTCCTCAAAATATCTCATCATAAGCGGGAACCAGAGTTCATTTCCCTTATCATCAGACCTTTCCTTTCGGATAACTTCAAGAATTCCTCTTACATCCTCAGTTTTAAGATAAATGATATGATAGTCCTTTCCTTCCAACGCCTCTCTGACTGATTTGTAAAACTCTAATATTTCTTCGTCCGCAGCGCATCTAAAGAGAATCATATCCTCTACGATATTCTGAAAAAGAGAACATTCGAAGATCTTACTTTCCTGCAGTGAGTTTTTACTCCAGGCTTTGTACCTCTTTAAAATGATAGACTTGAAATCTTCATACGAAACTCTGTTATTATATATCTCATACTGTTCAAGATCCTTATGAAAACCAGGAATATCAGTAATAATCTGAGTATAACATATAATTCTTTTCTTACTATCATCTGAATCCGAAAATGTTTTTGCTTCAATCAGTTCTCGTATATCGCTATATTTACCGAGTATTTCTCTATATTTCTTTTCGTCCACATAGGCACACCATGCCAGCTCAACCGGAGAATAATCGCCCTCTCTTATGGCAATACACTCTGGACTAAGCTCTGACAATTTCTGTACCAATGTGCTTTTACCGCTCCCTTGGAGCCCTTCCACAAAATAATTCATTCTAATCCTCCTCATTATAATCTAACGTTCCTTCGACAAACTTTCGTCCCATATCATGTCTCATCTTTCTTTGCTCAACAGAATCGAAAATTATCGAAAAGTCATAATCCTCAGGATAGAGTTCTTCTGCTCTAACATGCAGCTTCACTCTCTTATGATTTATCCATATCTTCTTACCAGCAACCTGAACTCTAAGAATGCCTTTCTCGTTAACCGGCTCACAGACTATTCCGATTCTTTTATCTGGTAGAACCATAACACTGTCTCCTATGTTATAAAGTGTACTCAGGTTCTTCTTAGACTTCTTAGTATTCATTTTGATAATTCTCTCCGAAGGCTCTTTTCTTCTATTAGAATTGCTATTAGTCTTCTCAGGCTTTTTATCTATATCATTTAGAAGATCATAAGACTTCGCTGCTTCACTTCCATAAGCTGCCTCTACCGCAGTAGTAAGCATACTCTGTGGCATTCCGAGTCTGTCTGCTATGTAAAATGCACAGCTTTCACCAGCCTCTCCGATTACCATCCTGTAAGTTGGCTTTAGGGTTTCTTTATCAAATGTCATTCTGGCATTTACTATGTGCTCAGTCTTCTCAGCGTATTCCTTTACCTCAGGATAATGAGTCGTCACAAGGAAGTTTGCTCCGCTCTTTCTAAGTTCCTCCAGAATAGCAACCGCTATTCCCATTCCCTCAGTAGGATCTGTACCGGAACCCAGCTCATCCATTATAACAAAGCTGTCCTGGTTCACTCTATCTAGTATACCAAGAACATTTTTTATATGAGCCGAAAATGTTGACAGATTCTCTGATAGATTCTGGCCATCTCCGATATCGCATAGGTAATTACTATTCATACATATATCCGCTTCTTTACAGGTAACATGAAGTCCGCACTGAGCCATATATGAGTTCAGCATAACGGTCTTGATAGCAACAGTTTTCCCACCTGTATTAGGACCTGTTATTACTATTCCCTTTATACCCTCTTCTCCGAGTGAAAAGTTAAGAGGCACATTTACTTTTCTATCCATAAGTGGATGTCTCGCTTCTGTTAACTTTATCCTTCTGTCCAGATTGATAGACGGCTCCACACAACCTAGATCTATACTCAGCTTTCCCTTCGAAAATATAAAATCAAGCTTTTCAATCATATGCATATTTTCTTCCAGAATATCAGCCGCATCTGAAACCATTGCCGTAAGCGTATAAAGTATCTTGTAAACCTCATTTTCTTCATCAATTCTCAGTAGTTCAATCTCTTCATAGTATTTACTAACTCCTTCTGGCTCTACAAAAAGTGTATTACCAGTAGCAGACTTATCGATAACACTACCCGGTATTCTAAACTTATATTCCTTCTTAACCGGAACACAGACTCTTCCACTTCTAAGTGCATAGAAGCTGTCAGTCATACAATCCTTATTGCTTCTTATTATCTGCTCGGCCTTCTGCTTCATTTTGTCCTCCGCCTGAGCTATACCGGATCTGATTTCAAAAAGTTCCTTCGTCGCCCTGTCATCGACTGACTCATTTCTGATCTGCCTTGTAATCTCATCCCTTAGGAATCCCAGTGCATCCAGATTCTCATCATAGTAAGCAAGTGGATTAGCAAGTTCTTTTCCCCTGGCAAGATAGTGGGCCAGCCTCTCAACTACAGCCAGAACAGTTTCCACACGTTCAAGCTGGTATGGAGTCAGACATTCTCCTCTACTGACAACTATTAGAACCTCTTCTATTTCATTTACATTCTGGAGTGGTGGAGTACCCAGCTTTTCAATCATCTCACGACTATCAGTTGTATCACGAAGCTGCTTTCTAAGTTCTTTCTCATCTAGTATTACTCCAGCCTTCTCTATCATATTCTTTGCATAATCTGTTGCTGCAAGCTCTGACCACATATTCTGTATCTTATTAAATTCTATCTGTATCTCTGTATTCATTTTATATCTCCATATCATTCCAATAATTTTTTCAAGGTTCTGCACTCTTGAAAAAAACAAAAAGGACCATAATACCTGCAAAGATATTATGATCCTATAAATCACCATAGCAAAAAAATAACGAGGGATTGTTGGTACACCAACATAGACATGTATCATAAAAAGACTTCTAATACATACTATTCGTTCTTGGCATTCATAATATTTAGCATAGCAAAAAACAAGTTAGTAGTTTTTAAATACTAACTCGTAGCAACAATCGATTCGTCTTTTCTCAGTTATATCAAAATCAAATCGAAATATTGCTCTATTTTGTTGGTCAGTTTATTACCACGCTAAACATAAAAACCTCGTTTAATAAAATATGGATGTGCGTTTTCACACACATCCATAATATATAATGGCATTCTGTCTTTGTCAACTAGTTGTTACAGTATGTCTACATGCTTATTTGTTACAGTATATCCACATGCTCACCATTTAGTGCTTTATTCATGCTTCTTACTGCGCAGAACTTTCCGCACATTGAACATGTATCATCATGCTCTGGTGACCTGTCGGCTCGGATAGCTTTCGCTGTTTCTGGATCAAGTGCACATTCCCACTGTTTCTCCCAGTCAAGCACTCTTCTCGCATCTGCCATAGCGTTATCTATATCCATAGCATGTGGAATCTTCTTAGCTATATCTGCGGCATGAGCTGCAATCTTAGATGCCATGATTCCCTGCTTTACATCATCAATATTAGGAAGTGCCAGGTGCTCTGCTGGTGTTACATAGCAAAGGAATGCTGCTCCTGCAGAAGCTGCAATAGCTCCACCGATAGCAGATGTGATGTGATCATATCCTGGAGCAATATCTGTAACTATAGGTCCCAATACATAGAATGGAGCTCCCATACATATTGTCTGCTGTATCTTCATATTAGCAGCTATCTGATCCATAGGCATATGACCAGGTCCCTCAACCATTACTTGAACATCTCTTTCCCATGCACGCTTAGTAAGCTCTCCAAGACGAACAAGTTCCTCTATCTGACATACGTCACTTCCGTCAGCAATACAGCCTGGACGGCAGGCATCACCAAGGGAAATGGTTACATCATATTCACGACATATTTCAAGTATTTCATCATAGTATTCATAAAATGGATTCTCTTCGCCTGTCATACACATCCATGCAAATACAAGTGAACCACCTCGTGATACTATATTCATTTTTCTCTTATGCTTCTTGATCTGCTCTATAGTCTTACGAGTGATACCACAATGAAGTGTTACAAAATCAACACCGTCCTCAGCATGAAGTCTTATAACATCAAGGAAGTCCTGGGCAGTAAGTGTCGCCAGGTCTCTCTGATAATGAATCACGCTGTCATATACTGGAACTGTTCCTATCATAGCAGGACATTCGCTAGTAAGCTTTCTTCTGAAAGGCTGTGTGTCTCCGTGGGATGAAAGGTCCATGATAGCCTCGGCTCCCATGTTGACAGCCTCCATAACCTTCTTCATCTCGATGTCATAATCCTTGCAGTCTCTGGAAACGCCAAGATTAACATTTATCTTGGTCTTCAGCATTGAACCTACTCCATTAGGATCGATACATTTATGATTCTTGTTGGCGCAGATTGCCACCTGTCCTCTTGCAACAAGGTCACGGATTTCCTCCTCAGTTCTGTACTCCTTAGCTGCTACTGCTTTCATTTCCGGTGTGATGATACCCTGTCTTGCGGCATCCATCTGAGTTGTATAATTTCTTTCACCGGCGCCTTCACCGAGTTTCTTCTCAGTGATATTTAATGCTTCTTTCATTTGTTTCTCCTTTTCTTTTCGCATTAATTTTTCTTCTCGCGATACAAGGTGGTGCCCCCAATGTACCGCTATATATGTGGAAGGATTACCGAACGAACTTAGTCAGTAATTCCTTAACACTCTTAGCTTTCATGGCACTGCTCATGATGCAGGCTCCCGCCGCACCTTCTCTTCGTACCTCATCAATATTCTCCGGTTCTATACCGCCTATGGCATAGACCGGCAAATCAACTTCTTTGGTTACATTTCTTAAAAACTTCAGTCCCCTGCCAGGAAGGCCCTTCTTGCAATCTGTATCATATATATGGCCTGCAAGGATGTAGGTGCAGCCAAGCGCCTTAGCTCTTCTTGCATCGTGTGCACTGTGGCAGGAAGCTCCAAGTTCTGCTATGCCCAATCTTTCCCGGAGTAACTCTGGCTGATCATTTCCGAGTTCTGACATCACTTCTTCTAGGATATGAAGAGGAAGATGCAGTCCATCGCTCCTTAGTTCCATAGCAACCCTATAGAAATTATGGAGAAAAAGCTTTGTACCTTCCTCTCTGCATATTGGAAGAAAAAAGCAGGCAAGCTCTCTATACTCTTCCTCACTCATATCCTTCTCACGAAGAATAATAGCTGCAGGATGAGACTTTGCAACTTCCACCAGCTTCTCTCTATAATCCCCTTCACAGAGATGTCTATTTGTAACGCAAATTATGTCACTACTTTTCATTTAGTCTCCTGATTTTATACAAATAGATAATCATTTAGTACCGGCTGAAGGCCTTCGCCTTCAATATCCTGATACATCTTATCAAGGCTTCTGCTGTCGCTGATTTCAAACTGCTCATCGCCCTGATCGTACTCATCTTCTTTTCCAGTATACTTCGACTCATGATCTCCGATTCCTGTAGATACACCTGCTGACACCTTAGTAGCAGCTATCTTAACAATTCCATTTCTAAACTGAGCAGTCTCTCTAGAAGATACTGTAATACCAGCAAATGGCAGGAATATTCTATATGCACAGAGCACCTGGCAGAGCTGCTTCTCATGTACATCCAGCGGATTTATCTTCTCATTATTTATGATTGGACGAAGCCTTGGACAGGAAAGTGAAATCTCTGCATGTGGATACTTCTTCTGAAGGAAGTATGCATGAAGTGCTGTGGCAAGAGCATCCTTTCTGAAGTCAGAAAGGCCAAGAAGAGCTGAAAATGCAACACCTCGCATTCCACCCATAAGGGCACGCTCCTGAGCATCGAATCGATAAGGCCACACTCTCTTATGTCCCATCAGGTGGAGTGTCTCATACTTATCTGTATCATAGCTTTCCTGGAAAACAGTCACATAATCCGCACCACATTCATGCAGATACTTATACTCGTCCACATTTACAGGATAGACCTCAAGTCCGACTAATCGGAAATACTTCCTTGCAAGCTTGCAGGCTTCACCTATATATTCAACATCACTTGCAGCTCGGCTTTCTCCTGTAAGAATCAGGATTTCTTCCATTCCGCTGTCAGCTATTACCTTCATCTCATGCTCTATCTGTTCCATAGTCAGCTTCATTCTACGAATCTTGTTATAGCAGTTGAAGCCACAGTATACACAGTAGTTCTCGCAATAGTTGGCTATATATAATGGTGTAAAGAGATATACTGTATTACCAAAATGCTTACTGGTTTCAAGTCTTGCTCTCTCTGCCATCTTCTCAAGAAGTGGTTCTGCAGCTGGTGACAGAAGTGCCTTGAAATCCTCTATAGAACAGTGATCATGGTTAAGTGCAGCTACAACATCCTTTGCTGTATACTTAGAATAGTCATAGCTATTCATTTCGCTAAGAACCTTATCACAAATATCTGACTTTATGATATCCATCCCAGGCAGATATTCCATATGATTAGTTCTGCAGGATGGATCATTTTCCAAGCGGTGTTTCTTCTCTAGTGCCTCTGGTGACAGTTCATCTGAATCTACTAAAAAGTTATTCTCCATATTTCTAATCCTCCTTTTCAAAATCCTTAATCTCTAAGGAATCCTGTAAGAGGATCAGATGCAGATGCACCTCTGGTAAGTACTCTTCCAAGTCCTGAAAGATAAGCCTTACGTCCTGCATTTATTGCATCCTTAAATGCAGATGCCATAAGTGGAAGATCACCAGCAGTTGCAAGAGCCGTATTAGCCATAACTGCTGCGCATCCCATTTCCATGGCCTCACAAGCCTGTGAAGGACGGCCAATTCCTGCATCAACAATAATTGGAAGATCTATCTCATCTATAAGTATCTGAACAAACTCTTTTGTAGCAAGTCCCTTATTGGAACCAATTGGAGAAGCAAGGGGCATGATTGATGCTGCACCTGCATTTGCAAGATCTCTAGCTGCATTTAGATCCGGATACATATAAGGCATTACTACGAAGCCTTCCTTTGCAAGGATTTCAGTTGCCTTGATAGTTTCTACATTATCCGGAAGAAGATACTTAGTATCTCTCATGATTTCAATCTTTACGAAGTTACCGCATCCAAGCTCTCTTGCGAGACGAGCGATTCTTACAGCTTCTTCAGCATTTCTTGCACCACTTGTATTAGGAAGAAGTGTTACTCCTTCAGGTATATAGTCAAGGATATTCTCATTATCCTTAGTGTTAGTTCTTCTTACTGCAAGAGTGATAAGCTCAGCTCCCGCATCGCGAACTGCTGCTTCGATAAGCTTCATAGAATACTTACCTGAACCAAGAATAAATCGTGAAGTGAATTCCTTTCCTCCAATCACTAACTTATCTTCTGTCTTAATGTCTTCCATAACATTTCCTTCTTTCTTTTTAGCTTTTAATCATATATTCATTTTTATAATCTTAGACTTTTGTAGAACACTTACACTTCTGTCTCTCCTGACAGTAGTCTAAGAACCATGTGTGCTTCGTGCGCCGCACATACCATAACTCTGGATGCTACAAGTCCGATGCCATCATTCACATCGCTCTTTTCATCACCACAGAGATAAAACTTTCCAAATACCTTACGACTCTGTATAGTATTTGCACTTCCAAAGCCTGCCATCCCTGTGCCTGACAACATATATTTATCTGGAAAGGTTTCTAGCACAGTATTAACCAGCATCGCCTTCTGGTCTGCTTTGTCAAATGCTTCGCAAATGATATCAGCCTCCCCAAGCAGCTCTGGTATATTCACTTCAGTAAGCTTAACCGTATGTATTTCTATCTCAGTATATGGAGAAATATCCCTTAGATTCTCCAGACAGCACTCAGTCTTAGGTCTTCCAAGCTGACTCATTTTATACTGCTGACGATTAAGATTTGTGATATCAACCTTATCAAAATCTATCAGTATCAGCTTGCCCACGCCTGCACGAGTAAGAGCAGTTGCTATGTTAGAACCCAGTCCTCCAAGTCCACATATGGCAACAGTTGCATTTAGAAATGCATTCTGTCTTTCCTCTCCATGTCTCTCCACTAATGCCGCTATCCACTCTTCTCTAGAAGGTATCATATCAGCCACCTCCCACGAAGCTTACAACTTCAACTGTATCTTCATCTTTTAAAGTTGTCGCACTATAACTTGCCTTAGGTACTATTTCCAGATTTATCTCTACCGCTATACGTTCAGCAGAAAAGCCGAGCTTCTCAAGCATTTCCAGTACAGTAAATCCAGCAAAGTCATAGCTCTCACCATTCACCTTGACCATATGTATTCCTCCTTATGATTAATATACTTTTAAATAGAGTGTCGCTTGCGACACAAAAAAACAGCTGACATACCATCAGGTATATCAGCTGTTACTTCATTCACATAAAAGAATTAATTCTTTGACTCTTCCCTACGTTGGCATTATCCAAATCAGGTTAACGGGTCGAAGTTTATACTTCCTCTCAGCCAGCACACTAGCTCCCCAATGATATTAATATCATATCCGTCTTTATTAAGTTCAGTGACTAATTCTATTCCTGCCTCTCATTTTTGTCAATCTAAAATTTTTAGACAGCTTATCAATTAGTGGTATAGCTTGATAGTAAATGTAGTTCCCTTGTTCACTTCACTCTCTACCTCAATAGTTCCAGCATGCTGATTTATTATCTGCTTTGCCATAGCAAGACCAATCCCAACACTATTCTTGGAAGTATTGTCTGCTTTATAGAATCTCTCAAATATATGTGGCAGATGTTCCTTCGCTATTCCCTTTCCATTATCGGATATTTTAATGCAGGTAAATATATTGTTATCAGAAGAATCCACTCTGACATATCCACCTGACGCAGTATGTTCTATGGAGTTCTTGATAATATTCGTAAGCGCCTCTCTAAGCCAGTGCTTATCTCCTCTTAATTCAAGCCCCTCTGGAGTCTGCACATTTAGTTCAACCTCTGATGTCTCAGCCATAACTTCAAGACTCTCCTCTATCTCTGACATCATATTAGGAAGCGAAATCTTGTCAGATTTCATTTCTAGAACTCCAGCTTCAAGCTGTGAAAGTGTAAGTAGATTCTTTATAAGCCAGGTCATCTTGCCCACCTGGGAATCTATCTTTGACGCATATTCCAGGCGCTGCTCCTCAGTTACTTCGGGATTCATCAGAAGCTCTGTCATTAGAGAAATTGCTGTTAGCGGAGTCTTGAACTGATGGGATATATCCGACATCATATCCGACATATACTTCTTCTGCTTATGTTCAGAGGAGTACTCCTCCTTCAGAATCGTAACCACCTTATATATCTCGCTCTGCAGGATTCCCATACGGCCTTCAGTTATTTCATTCATCCCAGGAAGCTCCGCATAGTCCTGAACCTTCGTTAGATAATCAATAAGCTCCTGTATCTTTTTATCCTGCTGTCTTTTCTGTATTAAAATGTAAATGATCAGTCCTACGATAACTAAAGCAAGGACGATTATTACTATATATTCCATATTATTCCTAAGCCTACTCCATTCGGTAACCCACACCACGCACAGTTTCTATCACTGGTTTATCACCAGGTTCTTCCAACTTCTTCCTGAGGCGTCTCACGTAAACTGTCAGAGTATTATCATTTACAAAATCCCCTGCACTGTCCCACATTGCAGTCAGTATCTGCTGGCGTGTGAGAAGCTGCCCCCTGCTTTTTATGAAGGTAAGCAGTAGGCGATATTCCACTGCAGAGAGGAATATTTCTTCACCATTTCGGAATACCTTTCCACTCATTATGTCAACCTGATTACCACCAACATTTACGACTTCATTTCTAGTTTGCTCGGCACCTGACCTTCTAAGTATAGCCTTAATTCTTGCCAGTAATTCTCTAATTCGAAATGGCTTTGCTATATAGTCATCCGCTCCCTGCTCAAAGGCAAGCACTGTATGTATCTCATCATCACAAGCAGTCAGAAAGATAACTGGCACATTTGACTTACTGCGTATGGCCTTACATACCTGAAAGCCATCTCCATCTGGCAGATTAACGTCAAGGAGGCACACATCATAGTGTGCCTCTGAATCTATTTCCTTTATAGAATCCGCTACATTGTCGAAGGAAGTCACTTCATAGCCTTCCTGATTAAGGGCTATGGTGAGACCTTCTACGATTATTGGATCATCCTCAACTATAAATACTTTCATTTATTTCCCCTGATTATCAACACTTTGTCTAAGCAGTATTACCTTATGTATTATAAGTCATAAGTGTCAAAAGTCAAAATGCGTTACTGTATATCATTTCTCACTTCATCAATCAAAGTATTTTTACTATCCTTATAGCTAATCGCTGTAAAGAGTGAGAGTGAGATAACGCTGGCCAAAATGATTATAACCATCATCCATACAGGTAATGTAAAGCTCATCCTTCCAAATCTGCTATTCAAGATAAAACGAATTGCTACTACAAAAGCTCCTGTTATGAGTCCTGAATAAATGATTGACTTTACCATTAAGCGAATGTTCTCCAGAAGAAGCATTTTACTCTTCTGAGCCTTAGTCATTCCCATAGACTGAAGGACTGAAAGCTCCTGGTGTCTTGAAAGTCTTCTACCCATGACTGAATTGTAAAGATTTAGCATACAAATCAGCGCTATAAGTAGTGTAAAGCATGTGGCTACGATATTTAATATCTTTGTTATAGCGGTCTTAAAATCAGTAAGTCCTGTTGCAATAGATGCCGATCTTAAAGCATAATCATCATATTCATCCTTAATCTGTGACAGATTTCTAACAAGCTTTGAGTCATTTGTATTTACACTGAAAAGTATCTGTCTTAGTCCCATTCTACTTACATCCTCAGGAGAAAGACTTCCTATATAATCTCTAGTAGTTTCAGAAGTAATAATCCATGCAGCACTACCTCTCAGACTGTAATATTCTTCTATATCAGATGCATCTATATATCCAGCAAATGTAACAGGTATATCAATTTCTTTATACTCATCCTTATCTTTAATATACTCAGCACACATCAGATTCATCTCATCGCCTACTTTATAATTAAATGGATTCTTTACCTCATAAGATGTAAAGTCAGGCTGCATAGCTCCTTCAAATGCAAACTCATATTCCTCCGTTGAAAGAACTACCCTATCATATATGAGGACTGGATTCTCTCCTGATATATCTACTCCGGCTTTCTTTGCCACTTCTGAAAACTCTTCATCTGAAAGAGTTATCATATTCACTTCAGGATTTGACCATACTTCCGTTGGTTCAAGATAGTTTTCTACAACAATCTGAGGCTTTTCCCCTGGATAATACAGATCTAATATAGCATTCATATCATTTCTATACTCTTCAGTATAATCTGAAAGAGCGATATTATATGGGGCGAGTTCAATATTCATTTCAATATAGTCTGACACTTCATCAGAAGTTACTATATCCTCTTTTCCTGTCATATACTGTATGTCTTCATCAAAGGAAAATGAATAATCATAGCCCTCATATTTTGATCCTACGGCAATATCTTCCTGGTCCGCCTTAGACTTAACAATATCTGTAAAGCTCCTAACTGCAAATGCTGTAATCAGTGTAAGTGATATAAATACTGTAATACTTCTGATAATGCCTCGGGTAGAATGTCTGTTTCTACTGATGGAAGCGGCTGAAAGAAGTCTCTCTGGACGTCCCTTCATCATAAGATCAAAGTATGTCTTAACCCCACGCTTCTTAAGTCTAACGCCTGTATCATCATTTCCTCTGATACTTTCGATTGGTCCTACCTTACTAATCTTTATAGCAGGAATCAATGCTGATATCCAAACAGCTACAGCTGAGAAGATAAGCACAAAGAATATATTAAGCGGATTTACGATTAAATGATAATCTATCTCACAACTCTTTCCTGTGATAACATTTGTCGCTATGCTTGATATAATCTTAGCGAAATGAGGATAAAGCAGCACCATCGCCCCCTTAACCACCAGGAGTCCAAGAATTATGCCGATTGGCAGTGCCATAGCAAGCAGAACAAAAACTTCGTAGTATACACTCCATTTCTTCTGTCGGCGAGTTGCACCAACTGATGAAAGCATTCCGAGATAACGGCTTCTCTCCTTATAGGACATACTGAATACATTATATATAAGTACCAGCGATGCCGCTGAGATAAGGATTATAAAGAACGCCTGGAAGAATATCATTAGCATATTGAAGTTGGCATCAGTACCCTTCGCCGCAAATACAAGCAGAAGATCATTTACTACTATCTGACCATTATCAACTGGAATACAAGTTCCATCCTCCAGCATAAAAGCACTTCCGTTCTCCTGGACTTCAGCTCTTTCTTCCTCTGTTCTATAACTATCTATTATTCTCGCTATCTCTCCTTCTGTATTTTCACTCGACTTAAGATCTATAGTAAATACGAGATTAATAGTCTCACCCTCTGCAACTTCTGCATCATTCTTAGTCAGTGCTGTATATCCACCCTGACCGTCTGATTCATAGCTTGGAGTTTCCATGATACCAACTATAGTATATGTACCCTTAATGCCTGTTGGCTCATGTATTTCTTCAAAATCATCATTTTCCGGCCAGTATGCAAAATGTGCAGGAGCCTTTACTGTAGTACCATGTTCCACACTGAAAACATTATTACCAAATGTAATAACACCAGGTGCTTTTCCAGCTGCAATCTTCTCCTCTTCACCTTCCTTATAGAAAGCATGCACATATCTATCAAATGCATCAACATCTACTGTGTCACCAACCTTAATATCTGCACCATCCTCTATAGCTCTCTCACTTATAAGGATTTCATTTTCCTTCTCTGGAACACGACCTTCGATTACATTTATATTCATCCAGTCAAAGAGTTCGCCTGAATACCCCTTCAGCTCGAGATATGGAGTCTCTATATTTGCACTCTGAGGAAAGTCTGTATATCCCAGTGGTCTGGATACCTCAAGCTTATCTATAGAATCAAGAGCGGCTATCTCATCTGCCTCTTCCTTCGTAACCTCATAAACCTGATAGTGCCATTTGCCCTGATCTGCTTCTACAGCACGTCTCATAAAGTCCATCACTGTATCTTTACCAACGAAAACTGCTGTCATAAGAACTACCATCACGAGAATACCTGCAAATGTAATAATCGTGCGCTTCTTGTTCTTCTTCATATATGTTTTAGTTACCTGAAATATAATCTTCTTATTCTTCATAGTTTTATCTCGCTATATATTAACCTACACTATCTTTCTAACTTGTTCATTCTTAATGATGCGACCATCTTCGATGCTGATCACTCTGTCTGCCTGCAT
>CACWGK010000056.1 GCA_902760415.1 uncultured Lachnospiraceae bacterium | reverse complement strand
GTTTCGTAAAGCATATAACAAACAGAGGAAACCATATTCGAGAAAGATTAATTGAAGAAGAGATTTGAAAGAAACTTATATGAAAGGAAAAGATATGATAAGGAAAGATGAAATAGAAAGAGATATTAATTATTTAGAAGATAGCTTAAATAAAGTACGTCGAGAACTTGATAGCTTAAAGAAAAAAGTACCGGAAGGCGCAAAACTCCGCGCTGTGAAACACAAGAATCAATATCAGTATTTTATGAAATTGAAGGGGTATGGACAAAACGGGAAATATATAAGCGCTGACGATAAGAAAACGGCAGAAATACTTGCACAAATTGAGTATGACGAGAAGCTGATTGATATATTAAATAGATATATACACTCATATAAAAAATTGGAAGAAGCGGGGTTATATAATCCATTTGAACTAGCTCTGAATCATATGACTTGTGGGAAAAGAGATTTGGTTAATGAACAATATGTATCAGATGAAAAATATGTAATTAACTGGCGTAATCAAGAATATGATCGTATGGGATTTAAAGAAGGTTTTCCGGAATACTATACTCGGCAGGGATTAAGGGTTAGATCAAAGTCAGAAGTGATAATATCAGATATACTTGATGAATATGCTGTCCCATTTTTGTATGAAAAACCTTTGAAGCTTGGCACATTGACAGTTCATCCTGATTTTACTTTGCTGAATATGGATAATAAGAAAGAGTTGTATTGGGAGCATTTTGGAATGATGGATGATATAGAGTATAGGAACAATGCATTTATAAAGATTCAAAGGTATGAACAAAATGGATTCTATCAGCATAGCTCGTTAATCTGGACATTTGAAACTATTAGTCTGCCATTGAGTACAAGGGTGATTCGGAAAATGATTGAAGAATTAAAAAACTCGCTAGGATATTAATAGAATTATTGCGTAGGGGCTAATCAAAGAGGCAAAAACAAGCGGTTGATTAGCCCCAGAGGGGTAAAAGAAGGAAGCGAGAAGGGTGGAGGGGCTAATCAAAGAGGTAAAAACAGGCAATTGATTAGCCCCGGAGGGGTAAAAGAAGGAAGCGAGAAGGGTAGAGGGGCTAATCAAAGAGGCAAAAACAAGCGATTGATTAGCCCCGGAGGGGTAAAAGAAGGAAGCAAGAAGGGTAGAGGGGCTAATCAAAGAGGCGAAAACAAGCGATTGATTAGCTCCGGAGGGGTAAAGAAAGGTTACGAGAAGGGTGGAGGGGCTAATCAAAAGGGCAAAATCAGGGGTTTGATTAGCCAGATTTTTAGGATTGACTTAGTAGCGGTTGAATACTAAGATTAATGTATAGAAATATTGCAAAAAATGGGGTTTGTTGGAAGTGCACATTGGGGAATTGCATTTCAAACATATAGAATTGCTAGGAAACTCGAGGGGCAGCGCTAGGGCGCGAAGATGCAGTGTCACGGAGGCAAAGAAGTAGCGGGGCAGAGATGCAGAGTTGCGAGTGCACAGAAGTAGCAGCACAGAGATGCAGAGTTGCGAGTGCACAGAAGTAGCGGCGCAGAGATGCAGAGTTGCGAGTGCACAGAAGTAGCAGCGCAGAGATGCAGAGATGCAAGTGCACAGAAGTAGCGGCGCAGAGATGTAGAGTTGCGAGTGCACAGAAGTAGCAGCGCAGTGACGCAGGAACACGGAGAATCTGTGATGGTGCGGCGGTTTCTTGGCGGGTTTTGAGGAGGTTGCTGATATGAGAAATGACAAGATGACGATATCTATGGATGTGGTGATTTGCACTATGTCTGATGACGAGCTGAAGGTTGTTGTAAGAAAGCGCGATAAGGCGCCATTTGCGGGAAGATTTGAGCTTCCTGGAGTTTTTCTTAAGGCGGATGAGTCGCTTAAAGAGGGCTCGAGAAGATGTGTTAGGGAACTTACAGGACTTAAGTCGGTTTATATGGAACAGATGCATACATTTGGAGAGGTGAAGCGCGATTCAAGAGAACGTACTATCTCTATTACTTATGTTGCTATGATTCCAGAGTCACTTCTTGTGGATGATTATGGGGAACTTGCTATAGATGGTGCAGAGTTTGTTTCTATGACAGAGATGGCTGGAAGCAAGAAAATGGCATTTGATCATGGCAAGATTATCGCAAAAACCTTAGACTTCTTTGCTGCAAAGGCGGCAGTCTCAGATATTGCATTTAATCTAGTAGATGAAGAGTTCACTCTTCCTGATCTTCAGAGGGCTTATGAATTACTGCTTGGTAAGCCTCTCTTCAAGGCAAACTTCCGTAATAAAATGAAGAACTACATAGTTGAGACCGATTACATGACGGTTGGGGCTGCTCATAGGCCAAGTCGTCTGTATATGAAAATAGGGTGATTAGAATAGAAGTTATTTGTTTTATTTTGTATTTGTTTAGGTGTTTTGTTTATTAAGGGGTTTGTATGGAGAAATATAGATATAATAAAGCGGAAGAAGAATTCCTGAAAAGAACGGTCGTACCGCTAGCTGTGTATCAGTTGGTGGATGAACAGATTGTTACTATCGTATTAACACAGGGGTTCTTCAATCTGTTTGGATATAATGATGCGGATGCAACGTATAGCTTGATGGATAATGATATGTACAGAAATGTCCATCCAGATGATGTGTCGCGATTAATAGAGGCGTCAGTACGATTTATTCGTGATGACGAACCTTATAATGTGATCTTCCGTTCAGTTAGAGAAGGAAAGTCAAAGCTGATACATGCGTATGGAATGCATATATATCCAGAGGAAGGCGTAAGACTGGCAGTTGTCTGGTATATGAGTGAGGGCAAGTTTGAGTCAGAGGAACTGTCAGATGATACATTTAATAAGTATCTAAATGTGTCGATAACAGATGCATCGCTGCAAATGAAGCAAAATTATGATCCGCTTACGGGTCTTCCTAACATGTCATACTTTTTCGAACTTGCAGCTGCCAGTAGGATAAATGTGCATGAGGCGACGGAACAATGCTGTATATGTTATGCAAATCTCAATGGCGTGAAGTTTTTCAATAGAAAGTACGGCTTTGCAGAAGGAGATAAGCTGATTAGATCATTTGCAGAGATTCTGAAGAAAATCTTTGGAGAGAAGAACTGCAGCAGAATAGGACAGGATAACTTTGCTTTCTTTGGACTGTTGGATGAAGTCGAAGAAAAACTGGAAAGTGTATTTAAGGAACTATCTGAATATAATGGTGGTAAGACAACCTCGGCTCGAGTGGGAATATATCCAGATTATATGGGAATCGTTGAGACAAATATGGCTTGCGATAGAGCGAGATTTGCTTGTAATACACTTAGAAATATAGAAGAGTCCACATATATTTACTTCGATAAAGAAATGCTGGACTTTGAGAATAGACGTCAGTATGTAATTGATAATCTGGATAGAGCCATAGAGGAGGGCTGGATTCAGGCATTTTATCAGCCTATTATTCGAACTGCAAATGGTAGAGCCAGTGATGAAGAGGCACTGGCAAGATGGATAGATCCAGAGAAGGGAATGCTGTCTCCGGCAGATTTTATCCCTATTCTGGAGGATTCGAAGCTTATATATAAGCTGGATCTTCATATAGTTGATCTGGTTATAGAGAAGCTGAAAAGACAGAAAGAAACTGGATTGTATCTTGTTCCGACATCTGTCAATCTGTCGAGAACAGACTTCGATGCCCTGGATATAGTTGAAGCAATATGCAAGAAGCTTGATGATGCAGGAATAGATCATAGCTTGCTCACTATAGAGATTACGGAGAGCGTAGTCGGCAGTGACTTTGAATATATTAAAGAACAGGTTGATAGGTTCCAGAAGCTGGGATTCCGTGTGTGGATGGACGATTTCGGAAGTGGATACTCTTCGTTAGATGTTCTGCAGGGTATTCATTTTGATCTAATAAAGCTGGATATGCGATTCATGAAGCAGTTTAATAATGATGAGAAGAGCAAGATCATTATAACTGAGCTCGTGAAAATGGCGATGGGCCTGGGTATAGAGACTGTATCAGAGGGTGTAGAGACCGAGGAACAAGTGGAATTCCTTGAGGAAGTAGGTTGTACGAAGCAACAGGGATTCTACTACAGTAAGCCTTTATCTATCGATGAATTATATAAGAAGATGGATGAGGGAGGTTCACTTGGATTTGAAAATCCAGAGGAGACGACATACTATGAGGCAATTGGACGCATAAATCTTTATGATATGTCCTCTGTTCTTTCAGGTGATTCAGATCAGCTGGATAATTACTTTAATACATTACCAATGGCTATTGTAGAGTCAACGGATACAGACATTAAGTTCACGAGATGTAATCAAGCATATCGTGACTTCTATCGCAAGATATTTGGTACCTTCTATGTTAATTCTACAGTACCTTATTCAGAGCTGGAGGCTGGGCCGGCGTCAGTCTTTGCCAGAGCATTTAAGAGATGCGCAGATGAAGGCGGCAAGATATTTATCAGGGATAAGCTGAATAGTGATATGATGATTCATTCTCTGGTGAGTCGGATAGCTTCGAATCCAGTTGGCGGAACATATGCTTGCGCCATAGTTGTTCTGGGAATAAACAAGCAGACAGATCAGGGAGTTACATATAACGATATTGCAAATAGTCTGTCAGCAGATTATCTGAATCTCTATTATGTTGATCTCGATACAGAGGAGTTTGTAGAATATAGACCGGATTCAACTCCTGGAGGTGAAAATCTAACAGTTGAAAGACATGATGTGAACTTCTTCCGAAACAGTTGTAAAGATGCGCTAGTTCATATATATAAGGATGATGTTGATCGGTTTATAAAATCATTTAACAAGGAAAATGTTGTAGAATCTATAGCAAAGCAAGGCTCATTTACTATGACTTATCGTCTAGTTGTTGACGGATCTCCGAACTATGTTCATATGAAAGCTATTCCGATGACAAATGATGCTTCTCATATCATAATAGGTGTTGCAAATGTTGATGCCCAGATGAAGCAGCAGGAAAAGCTTGAAAGAATGCAGGAGGAACAGATTACATTTGCTAGATATAAAGCTCTTTCGAGTGATTTATTATGTATCTATGTTGTAGATCCTGTTACAAATGAATACAACGAGTACAATGCAAGTAAGGATTATGCAGACATAGGAATCGAGAAAAATGGGGATGATCTTTTCAAGACAGCACTCATTAACGCTGAAAAGGTTATTCATCCGGATGATATTGAATACTTCAAGAATATATTTACTAAGGAAAATATGATGCGTGAAATTGAAGAAAAAGGCGTCTTCCAGATGAATTATCGTATGGTGGTGTATGGAAAGACAATTTTCACGGGACTTAGGGCTGTAAGAGTTGAAGAAAAAGGCGGTCCGCAGATAATTGTTGGAGTCAGTGATATTGGCTCGCAGGTAAAGTGCGACCTGAAGTGACATTTGAAAATAATAAAAATGCCGTAATTAGGGTAAAAATGACCAATGGAGAACCGTTCCTATTGGTCATTTTTATCTTGTTTTTTGGCATTTTCTGGAGTATCGTATAAGGTAAATGCTATTGATTATGGAAGAAACTTGTAAACAATGACTTATATAGGAGATAGAGATGGTAAATAAGGTTGAAGGTGGAATACTAGCAGCAAAAGGATATAGCGTAGCAAGCAAGCGTATCGGAATCAAGCCAAAGGGCGAGAATAGAGATCTTACACTTATTAAGTGTGATGTTCCAGCAACTGTAGTTGGTACATTTACCAGAAATGTTGTAAAAGCAGCTCCAGTTAAGTGGGATATGAAGGTAGTAGCTGGCGGTAAGGCTAGCGCTGTCGTAATAAATACAGGTATTGCAAATGCAGCTACAGGCGACGAGGGACTTGAGAACTGCAGACGTGAAGCAGAAGCAGTTGCTAAGAGTCTTGGAGTTGAAAGATCTCACGTGCTTACAATGTCTACTGGTGTTATAGGTCCACAGCTCCCTATCGAGAAGATAGAGCAGGGTATATACGACCTTTCAAAATGTCTTGTTGCAGTGCCTTATACTAACACAGCTGTTCTTCGACCTTACTTCGACGGAAATAAGGCAAATGCATATATGGAGGCTAGCGAAGCAGCAAAGGCTATCATGACTACCGATACTATTCCTAAGGAAATAGCTGTTGAGTTTGAAATGAGTGGCAAGACCTGCCACATCGGAGCTATGTGCAAGGGTTCAGGAATGATACATCCTAACATGGGTACTATGCTGGGATTTGCAATGTCCGATGTGAATATAGAGAAGGAACTTGCTCAGAGGATTCTTCGTGCACTCGTAGAGAGAACATTTAACATGGTCTCTGTCGATGGCGATACTTCAACTAACGATACTTTCGTATGGCTGGCTAATGGACTTGCCGAAAATGATGAGCTTAGCGCAGATACACTGGGCATAAAGCTTACAGATATAGATGAAACTGGAACGGAAGATATAAGAGATCTGGCTAAGAAGCTGACCGAAAGAACTAGCCGACTTCTTGATGGAACACCAGAGAAGACAGCGGCTCAGGACTTTGCAGAGCTTGTTGAAGCACTCTATACAGTTATGGAGTACCTTGCGAAGACTATGGCTTCAGATGGTGAAGGTGCTTCTCGTCTCTTTATTGCGAAGGTTGTTGGCGCACCTGATTATGAGACTGCAAAGATTCTTGCGAAGTCAATCATTACTTCAAACCTTACAAAGGCTGCTATCTACGGAAGAGATGCTAACTGTGGACGTATATTCTGTGCTATGGGTTACTCAGGTGCAAAGTTTGATCCTGATAAGACCGATATTACTATGATGAGTTCGGAAGGTTCTATCAAGTTGATCGAGCAGGGTAAGCTTCCAGAGTTCTCCGAAGAAGAAGCTCTTAAGATTCTATCACCTGATGAGATTACGGCACTTTGTGACATACATTCGGGCGACTGTGAGGCAACTGCCTGGGGTTGTGACCTAACTCACGAGTATGTTACAATCAACGCAGATTATCGTTCTTAAAAAGAGGAAATGATTATGATATACAGAGAGGATATAAAGATGGTTAAAAATGACGATATCGAAGAGGTTAAGAGAAAGGCACAGACTCTGATTGAGGCCCTTCCATATATTAAGAAGTTCAGCGGTAAGAAAATCGTTGTAAAGTACGGCGGTTCAGCTATGCTTGATGAGAATCTGAAGTTCAATGTTATTCAGGACGTAGCGCTACTTAAGCTGGTAGGTCTTAAGCCGATCATCGTTCATGGCGGTGGTAAGGAAATCAGCAAATGGATCGAGAAGCTTGGCATGGAGACTCATTTCCAAAATGGACTTAGAGTAACAGATGAGCCAACACTTGAGGTTGCCGAGATGGTTCTCAACAATGTAAACAGAAGCCTTGTTGGACTTATGTCAAAGGTTGGTTTAAATGCAGTTGGTATCAGTGGTAAGGATGCTGGTCTTCTCAAGGTTCAGAAGAAGCTTTCTGATGGTAAGGATATCGGTTATGTTGGAGAGGTTGTTGAGACTGATAGCTCAGTTATTGATTCACTTCTCGATGCAGATTTTATCCCAGTTGTTGCTCCTATCGGTATGGGTATGGACGACGATCATGATTATAATATAAATGCTGATGACTGCGCTTGTGCAGTAGCAACAGCAATTAACGCTGAGAAGCTTGTCTTCCTCACAGATATCGAGGGAGTCTTCACAGATCCAAGTGATAAGAAAACTCTTATCTCAGAAATGACTCTCGACGAGGCGCAGCAGCTTATCGATGAGGGAGTTGTTGGTGGTGGTATGCTTCCTAAGCTTCAGAACTGTATCGATGCTATGAATAACGGTGTATCTCGTGTGCATATTCTTGATGGAAGACTTGAGCATTGTCTGCTTCTTGAGTTCTATACAGAGAAGGGTATCGGAACAGCTATTCTCAACGATGAGGCTAAATAGATGCTTCAATTAGGCATTATTTTATGATAAAATAAATTAGTTGTTTGTTCGTTATATGACACCGGTCTTTGTTTTAAGAAAGGGTTGGTGTCGATGAAAATTATAAATATATTAGGCTTGGCAATTGTTATGCTACTTAGCCTTACAGCGTGCGGTTCTAAGGGAATCCTGGTGGAGACCATGGAAGAAGAAGGGACCGAAGCTGTATTTGGTGAGATATCTGATGAGGTAACTAACATTTCAGAGGATTCGATGGCAAATGAATCTGCTAATGCATCAGATTCGGACGCGGCGGACACTGAAGATGTAGTGGCGTCAGAAGATACTATCACCGTATATGTCTGTGGAGCGGTTGTGCAGGAAGGCGTTTATGAGCTTCCGGCCGGTTCCAGGATAAGTGATGCGCTTCTCATGGCAGGCGGCTATGATGAAAATGCGCTTCATGGTTACGTCAATCTGGCTGAAAGGCTGGAAGATGGTGAGAGAATCTATTTTCCTGACTATCAGGAATTAGAAGAGTTGGGAATCGTTCCTATAAGTTCAACAGAGAGTTCGGAGAGTGGACTTGTAAATATCAACACGGCAGATGCCGAGATGCTTAAGACACTTCCTGGAATAGGGGATGCGAAGGCGGCGGATATTATAGCTTATAGGGAAGAACATGGAGCTTTTAGTTCTATAGAAGACATTAAGAATGTCAGTGGGATTGGAGAGAGTATCTATAACAGAATTAGTTCTGGTATAACCGTTAACTAGGGTTGCTCTAATAAACTAATTCGTTATTATTCTGATAGTTCGTAGATTTAAAGGGGTAAAAGCATGAAAAAAGTACTAGTTGTAGACGATGAGAAGTCAATCGTAAAGGGACTTAAGTTCTCTCTGGAACAGGATGATATGGAGGTAGATACAGCATTTGATGGTGAGGAGGCTGTTAACAAGGCAAGAGCCAACAGTTATGACATCATTTTGCTGGACATCATGCTTCCTAAGTTTTCGGGACTTGAAGTATGTCAGATGATCAGAGAGTTTTCTGAGGTTCCGATCATCATGCTCACTGCTAAGGGTGAAGACATGGACAAGATCATGGGTCTTGAATATGGTGCTGATGATTATATAACGAAACCATTTAATATTCTTGAAGTAAAGGCTAGAATAAAGGCTATCCTTAGAAGAAACTCAAAGGGCGATGACATGAATGTCACAACCTCAAATGTTATCGAAAAGAAGGGGCTTAAGATAGAGACTGATTCACGTCGAGTATTTATCAAGGGACATGAAGTCAGCCTTACAGCTAAGGAGTTTGATCTGGTACTTCTTCTTGTATCAAACCCTAACAAGGTATATTCGCGTGACGAACTACTTAGTGAGATATGGGGCGCTACTTACCCAGGTGATGCACGTACAGTGGATGTTCACGTTAGACGACTCAGAGAGAAGATTGAGACAAAACCTGCGGATCCAGAGTATATCCATACCAAGTGGGGCGTGGGATACTTCTTCCAGGACTAAATTAATAAAAGTATTAAAGTAAAATGATAAAAGATTCTTCGGATTGCTATCTTTGGAATGACTGGATAAGTTGTGCCATTCTAAGCGTAACGAAGAATTTTTTATTGTTTATATAATATGACACCTGTGTCATAAAAAACAATACTATCCAGAACAGGATACATATTCAGCACCCTTTTTTGTTGTATTTTTTCCACTGATACTCTATAATGTTAAGGTTACTAGGCTCTTAACTGGAAATATTGGCGGCGCATTTTAGCGTTGTCATTAGGAAAATATATTACGAAGGAGTTTGAACATTGGAAAAGAAGATTATGCTTGGAAATGAAGCTATAGCTCGTGGTGCCTGGGAGGCAGGAGTTAAGGTTTCATCAGCTTATCCAGGAACCCCAAGTACTGAGATGAGCGAAAATCTTGTAAAGTATGACGGAGTTTATGCTGAGTGGGCACCAAATGAGAAAGTTGCAGCTGAGGTTGCAATGGGTGCATCTATCGCAGGTGTTAGAGCACTTTGTGCTATGAAGTGCGTTGGTCTTAACGTAGCATCAGATCCACTTTATACAGCATCTTATATTGGAGCAAAGGGCGGACTTGTATATCTCGTTGCAGATGATCCAGGCCTCTATAGCTCACAGAATGAGCAGGATACAAGACGTATCGCTATCTCATCTCATGTCCCAGTACTTGAGCCATCTGATTCAGAAGAGGCAAGAGTATTCACAAAGAAAGCATTTGAAATCTCAGAGGAGTATGACACTCCAGTTATTCTTAGAACTACAACTCGTATCGCTCATTCACAGGGCGTCGTAAACTGCGAGGATAGAGTAGAAGTAGATGATAAGGAATACGTTAGAGATCCAGCAAAGAACGTAATGGTTCCTGCAAATGCTATGCGTCGTCATAAGTTTGTTATCGAGCGTGATGCGAAGCTTGCTGCAGATGGTGCAACAGAGAAGTTCGCTGATATCAACAAGGTAACTTACGGTGACGGAACTGTAAATGGCAAGAAGGTTGGATTCATTACTAGTGGTATCCCTTATCAGTATGTAAAGGAAGTATTCTCAGATGCAAGTATTCTTAAGCTTGGTATGGTAACACCACTTCCTAAGAAGCTTATCGAAGAGTTCGCTTCTAAGGTTGATGTTCTGTACATCGTAGAAGAGCTTGAGCCAGTTATCGAAGAGCTTGTTCGTTCATGGGGAATTGATTGTATCGGTAAGGATCTCTTCCCACTTGATGGCGAGTACAGCGCAAATATGCTTCGTGAGAAGATTCTTGGTCAGGACCTTGACCTCAGCAAGCCAGCAGAGGTTCCAGTACGTCCACCAATTCTTTGTCCAGGATGTCCTCACAGAGCTACATATAGCGTACTTAAGAAGTTAAAGATTCATGCAAGTGGCGATATCGGCTGCTACACACTTGGAGTAGCTGCACCACTTTCAGTTGTAGATACAACACTTTGTATGGGCGGTTCTATCTCAATGCTCCATGGTATGGAGAAGGGTAAAGGTAAGGACTGGGTTAAGAACTGGGTTGCTGTTATCGGTGATTCAACATTCCTTCATACAGGTGTTAACTCACTTATGAATATGGTATATAACCAGGCGACTGGAACAGTTATCATTCTTGATAACTCAACAACAGGTATGACTGGTCATCAGAATCATCCTGCAACAGGCAAAATGCTTAACGGAGAAGAGACATTTGCTATCGACCTTGTTAAGCTTTGCGAAGGTATGGGCGTTAAGCACGTAAAGGTGGTTGATGCATTTGACCTTGAGAAGCTTGAAGCTACTATCAAGGAAGAGGTTGCTAGAGATGAGCTTTCAGTAATTATATCTCAGTCACCATGTGCACTCCTTAAGACTTATGTTCCAAAGGGTAAGTGCTTCGTAGATACAGAGAAATGTATGAAGTGTGGAAAATGTCTCACACCAGGATGTCCAGCTATCAAGAAGGACAAAGAGACAGGCTTCTCAGTAATCGATGAGACGATGTGTAACGGATGTGGCCTCTGCCAGCAGCTTTGCCCATTCGATGCTATTCAGACCAAGACTACGAAGTAGTCTTGCGGAGCGTTAAAATGAGTCAGCAATTACGTCGGACGTAGAAAGTGACTCATTAATTAAGAATATATAGAAGAGGATAAGAAAATGTCAGTTACAAATATTATGATAGTAGGAGTAGGTGGACAGGGTACATTGCTTACAAGCCGTATCTTAGGTGGTCTTGCTGAGACTGCTGGTTATGATGTGAAGCTTTCAGAGGTTCATGGTATGGCACAGCGTGGCGGTTCTGTTGTTACCTATGTTAGATATGCTACTGAGGGCGAAGTTGTTACAGAGCCAATCGTAGAGGAAGGTTGTGCAGATGTACTTATTGCCTTCGAGAGACTTGAGGCACTCAGATATGCTCATTTCCTTAAGAAGGACGGAGCGCTTATCGTAAATGATCAGAGAATTGATCCAATGCCTGTTATCACAGGTGCTGCAGAGTACCCAGAGAATATCCTTGAGGGACTTCGCGAGAAGTATAGAGTATTCTCAATCGACGCTATGGCAAAGGCTGAAGAGCTTGGAAATACAAGAGTCTTCAACACTATAGTTCTTGGTATGGCTGCTCGTCATATGAACTATACTAAGGAGCAGTGGATTGATGTTATTAAGTCTAAGGTTCCACCAAAGACTGTTGATATAAACCTTGCAGGTTTTGAAGCAGGATATAATTCAGTAGAGTAATGAATTAAACAAATTAATGCATAAATGTGGCAAACGACCATAAGTCGCTTGTCACATTTTATAATTACTGGGGTAGGGAAAATAGGGATTGATTGTCGTTTTGGAATGAAATAAATAATTAGGAGAAGAAATATGGCAATATCACTTAAAAAGGATGGAAATGATACAGATGACGTTACTTCAGTAGAAGAGGTGGGGCTCGACGGCTTTGATACAGGTTTTACAACTGGAACATCGGGAGACCCTTCTGATGAAAGTTCTAAGTACTACGGCGGAATAGGTGATGGTACAGTATCCACTGATAAGATAAATGATCTTCCAACATATACTGGACCAACATATATTCCAACAGAAGGTGCTGGTGTAAGTAATCAGAAGACTCGTTCGATCATTTATAAGATAATTGGAATACTTATAATAGCAGTGATCATAGGTGGAGCTATATATGGAATAAATTATATGGTTAGTTCCAGCGGTAAGGATATATCGAATCAGCTTATATTATCAGAGGCTGAGATCGGGCTAAATCTTGGTATCACATTTGAAGATAATGAGAATAAGGTTAAGTCTGTTAGACAGTATACAAAAGGAAAGGTTACTGTTAGATCAGGTGGTGACCTTAATATCATTTATGTTGATGGAAAGCAGGTGGGTGTAAATACATCTAGCCGTAAGTATAGATTTTTCAACGTTGGTATAAATGATGCTGAGAAAGATGCGATAGATGCGATGACTTATAAGTACGATGACTCGATGATTGTCATAAATGATATCATGGATGGTGAGTCGGATACGTATTATTACTACAACAAGAAGAACAACGACTGCCTCGTTCTCGTTGTTAATAACCGCTCAAATCGAATCGCAGATATGACGTATTATACCGATTACAGGAAGATGACTGAACAACTGTCAGGTTTAGACGACGAGTAGTTTAGGAGTTCTTATAATAGAATATTGCAAGGTTGGTTCTATCTCTTAGATCCAGCTTAGAGAGTATATTGCTGATATAGTTTCTGACTGTTCCCTCGGACAGGAAGAGCGTATCAGCAATTTCTTTATTAGAGAGACCGTCAGCGACACATTTGACAATCTCAGCTTCTTGCTCAGTGAGTCCATGAGAGGCGAAGTCAAAATGAGATGTATCGCCCTGAGGGGCTGCTCCCTTATCTATACTTGAATTAAGAATATTCGGAAGCTTCTCTGTGATTTCATTTCCGAAGACGGACTGGCCACTGTAGACAGCCTTGAGCGAAGGAATTATAGAGTCGAAGTCCTGCTTTATGATGTAGCCCTTAGCGCCCATAGATAGAGCGCGGACGATATATTCATCGTCGTTAAATGTGGTAAGATACAGGATCTTTGCATCGGGATGCTTCGAGAGAATCTGCTCGCCAGCCTCGAGACCCGTCATGCCCTGCATACGAATATCAGTGAGGAGAACATCCGGCTGGAAATCATCATACAGCTTTATAGCTTCCTCACCGGAACCGCCGGTTGCAAGAACCTCAATATCCTTATCCGATTCAACTATTGTCTTGAGAGACATAGCAACTAACTTATCATCATCAACTATAACAACCTTCATAAACTGTCCTTTCTAAAATGAGTCACTTATTACGTCCGACGTGGAGGTGACTCATTTTTGAGTCACCCCCACGTCGGACGTAATAAGTGACTCATTTCCTAGGGATGGAGACGAATACGC
>CACWGK010000055.1 GCA_902760415.1 uncultured Lachnospiraceae bacterium | reverse complement strand
ATTAGGTAATTCTTTATCATATGAATTATGTGATACATAATCATTTAATTTTATAGTATCTCTAAAAATGATTTCAGAAAAAAATACAAATAACGAAACGCATATACATACAATTGCCATAAACCAACCAAAAATATGTCTAATTACTTTTTCTTTTTTCCAGTTCAGCATTTACTTATCCTTTCCAGCAGAAATTTTGGAAATATGCGGGTCAGCCCCCTTTACGAAATTATTAACTTATTGTAACAATTCTGCAATGGGGGGGACAGGTTAGAATAACTATTTTTTAATTATTTATATAAACCATAAACATATATATACTTGAAATCAACAGAGGCATCCCAAACATCCAAAAGAACAATAACACCAGATAATCCTTTATTCCTTCAGAAATAAATACTCGATATGGATCTGTATCATTATTGTAAAACACTACAACTTCGTCTCCAATTGAATAGTGCTTAAAAGATGATATACCTGGAAAATACATATTACCTTTAGAAGTACAAATCTCTACTAGAGGAACATGTATACGTTGCATTTTAAAGCCATAACTCTCAGTAAATCCAACGACTGTTCCAACATATTTTATACCTTTTTTATAAGAGTGATTTTTTATCGAAAAAAACAATCCTATTGAAATAAAGGACAATCCCCCAATAAAAAATAATATTATTTCCAAATCCACAATTATTTCTCCCAATCTTATAGATTAATTGAATAGGTTAAATATTTCTGCCGAAAAATCAAAATCATATGACCAACTTATTAATTCTCGCATTTCGGAATCAGAAATCCCGCCATTTAGTATTGCTTCAAGCGATAAATCATATAACTGATTTCGTCCTTCATTTTTTATAGTATTGGTTACCTTATCTACTTTAACTTCTTTAAAATCTAATCCCATAAATATATCATCTAGAACAACTGAAGCTATTCCTCCAACCATTCCCCAAGTATCACCTTTCTCCATAGCATCGAATACTTCAGCTGTGACATTAGGTCAGACCCCTTTACGAAATTGTTAACTGACTGTAACAATTTCGTAAAGGGGTCAAGTACCTATATCTGACTACAACACAGGCACCTAGCTTCTGAGCTTAATTATATATATCAAGTCCTTCAATTAAACATACAATAGCTACAATAACAGCACAATAGGAAACTATTGAAGCTAAAAAATATATAATAAACATAAATGGTATTATATCAAATCCATCCTTTTTAATTATGACAATGTTATTGCTTATACTTGGATGTAAACATATATTTACATTAACATTCTCCTTATATGTGTCAGATAAATGAAAGCTTTCTTGATTTTCATAAATATAATCTTCATATTCATATTCAATTACCGGAGCGAAAGAACGGCCTCTACCTACATGTACAAGATTACATCTTTTTATAATCCCTTTTATTTCCTTATGATCCGCCGAAAACCTAACAAGAAAACAATTTTTATAGGCTTTTGCTCCCTTTAAAAAAAACAATATAGCAAAAAAAGAGGAAACAATTAATTGAAAAAATAAATATGAATAATTTACAAATGAATCCATTGATCCTCCTGTATTAAAGATTTTGAGATATTTTTAACAAATTCATTATATCCCAGAAACTATCATATTCTGAAGACCATTCCCAAATTATATCTTTTACATCTTCACCCAGTTTACCCCTATTAACAGCTTCATTAATGATGTCTACCAATGCCTTTTGATCACCATTTCTTTTAAAAGGAATAAAGGAATCTAATGCTTTTTTTCTGCTGATTCACAGTAATCAATACCTAAATCACAAAATATTGTTAAAACATCAACAACAATCAAAAGAGAATAACCTATAGCACCACTCCATTTTTTTCTTTTATACATTCACATAAATTATAAAAATGTTCAGTTAATCCAAATATAGAAATTGTTAAAGATAAAGAAGAAACTATTACGCAATATAAGCTGTAATAGTTTCTTTTGTTTTTAAAGACATATTCTCTTCCAGGTCTTTTTCTTACAAACCTTCGCTCCAAAAAATTGTAGCACAGCTAAAGCAACATACCATAAGATTATCATCACCCGTATCTCCAATCATTATATAGAAATCATAAAAAGAATACTGAATGAATGTATCCGAATTGTTACATGACACTATGATAATCCTATTCTTTTCATGTAATCTTCAAATATAAATCTGCTTTGTCCGTCTTTTCTATCCTTAAGCTTTTCTTTTGCAATCTCTACGCTTCTGTTAAATCCCTCAATGTCGCCAAGCTCATGACATATCTCAGCCATTCGTAAATCCGCTCTATAGCCATGTATCCTATCATTCTTCTTCAGTTCAAGAATTTTCTCTGCATGAATTCTCGCCTGTTCATATTTTCCATTTAGAAAATAATAATCATAGTAGAATGTTTCTATAGCTGAATCCAATCGATCACTTTTACCTGCAAATGGTTTAAACTTCTTCTTTCCTTTTTCAAGAAGAGTCTCAGCCTGTTCATGATCATCAGTCCATCTACATATCTCCATCTTTAAAGAATAATAATTCACCAAACTGAGCCACGGCTCTCTATCTTTCGGAGCTTCTTTTAATAACCTGTCCTCATCTAAACTATCGATCCAATGAATAGCATTTTCATATTCATGGCGAAATACATATACACCCACAAGAATTAATACATTATCTTTATACTCAGAATAATAACTATCATCTTTCTTTAATTCTTCTATAAACCCAGTCAGCTTATCAACAAGTTCAGCAGAATAACCATGCGTTGACAATTCAAAAAGCATATCCAATGCTCCCCTGGCTAGATTTTTTTCTTTTTTTACGTTTACTGTTCCAATACTCTTCGGTGCAAAAGAAATTTTAAAGATTACAATTGCAAAAATCAAAACTAAAACCAGCAGGATTATCAAGCAAGGTAAAGCTTCAACTATCTTATCAGCGTATATTCCTTTTTTTATTTCCTCCGACGAATAGTCATAAAAATCCAAGCCACATAATCCTAACATTAATAATCCTATGGCACACATTATAATGCCTGTAATATCTGACATTGGTGATGATATTAACACGCAATCAGGATTCTTCTCTGGATTATAATAAATATTCACATTATCATGCACTTTAGAAAGTGTCAGGATATTTATCCCAGGAGATCTAAGTGTATTTCCATTAAATGTATATTCAACTATTGGAGCAGCAGCTTTAGCTCCTATTGGAACAACCTTTACAACTTTTCCACTAAGACGTGTCCCCTTCATTTTGAAACTGAATGTTTCAACCACAAAACGAAGTCCCATAAGAAAAATAATCATTCCAAAAAAATATATTTCTACAGCATCCTTTAAAAAATCAAACATCTACTTATTCATCCATTCCTTCAACTATTGCCTCAAATATCCACGGTTTTTTTATTATACCTAATTCGAATACTACTATATTTTATGCTCTCTGGATCTGGATCAGGTAGCGTATAAAAATCGTACCACTCAAGCCTTTCACCATCTCCTGTATAATATCGCACCTGGTACTCATTGTATGCTGCTGAAGTATAGCGTCCTGGTTTTCCTTTTGCAGCCCTTTCACACTTTCCTGTAAACACTGCTTCCTTCTCTACCCATCCATTCCTTTTAGCAGGATGCGTTATCTTTGAAAAGAATTCAAACAAACCCATGGGTTCTCCTTTTATCTTTAATCATTCCAAATTCAACCTATTACGAAATCATATTATATAGTGGTTTTTCTATACTTTTATTTTTCTATAGCTTTTCGAATTCGAACGGCTTCGGAGTAGACTTTGTCTACCCACTCGTCATCGGGTGGACCGATAAGGTAAACTTTGAAGCCGTATGTTTTGCCATTTTGGAGGACACTTATGTCGTCGTCTAAGTCAAAAGAAACTATCATTCTAATCACTCCAGAAAAGCAAGTTTTTTTTCAAACGTATAAAATAATAATTGTTTAAATTTTAAGCATTTTGAGATATACTAGATTACAAAATAGCTGGCATATGTCAGTCAGGAAGGTTTTTAATGAAGCTGCTTAGGTTAATAAAATCATATATGCGCAAAACATATATTGTAAGTATAATAATCGGAATTATTATATATCTCACATATGGCAAGTTATTTTACGCAGCTATGGCAGCTTGTTTTCTTCCAACCGTTCAATCACTATCTATCATCAATTCCGCTTCTGGAAAAAGGCACCCAGTCTTCCGCGGAATTATCGATACATTTATCTTTTTAATACTGGTACTCATAGCAAGGGAAGTTATTCATTTCTAGAACCTATTTTATGATTAAAAATCAATCATTTTATTCTTCTAAGAAATAAATAATCATCCTTTCCCATATTCTATGATTGAAAATCAATCACTATATTCTTCTAAGAAATGATGGCGTACGCCTTTCTTTTTGTATGCGACGACAGTATCTATATTTACATTTTCCACGCTCTTAAATATGTTGGACTCGACGAACGGATTCACTTCCTTGAGGGACGCGATGAGTTTCTTGACCTCGAGGCGCTTCGATGAAGTTGTTCCATCTTCGTGGCAGGTTGAGCAGGTTTCTGTAAAATGACATGCACACTGAAGAAAATGAAGATCGTTGTAATCACGCCATGCGCAGATATCGCTTTCACGAACTAGATAGAGCGGGCGGATAAGTTCCATGCCTTCAAAGTTCGTGCTGTGAAGCTTCGGCATCATGGTCTGAATCTGAGCGCCGTATAGCATCCCCATTAGAATTGTCTCGATAACATCATCGTAATGGTGGCCGAGAGCTATCTTGTTGCAGCCCAGCTCCTTAGCTTTGCTGTAAAGATATCCTCTTCTCATTCTTGCACATAAGTAGCATGGGCTCTTCTCGATAGTATCTACAGCATCGAAGATATCACTTTCAAATATGGTGATAGGGATACCAAGAGCCTTTGCGTTGCTTTCGATAAGTGCTCTGTTATCTGCATTGTAGCCCGGATCCATTACAAGGAAAGTCAGGTCGAAGTTACATTTTCTATGTCTTTGTATTTCCTGGAAAAGCTTGGCCATAAGCATAGAATCTTTTCCACCGGATATACATACAGCGATATGGTCACCCTCTTCGATAAGCTCGTAAGATTTGCAAGCTTTCGCAAATGGGGTAAAAAGCTGCTTATGAAACTTCTTCTGTATACTCTTCTCTGCCTTCTTCTGCCTCGACTCACCGTCAACATCCTTGGTCATAGAGGATCTAACATAACCTATGTATCCGCCTTCAAGGCTGTAGCAGTCTAGACCTTCAAGATATGGAATATCCCCTATATCTCTAGTCTTGCGACCAACCTCACAGTAAAAAATGCACTTTTTATCCTTAGGGAGTTCAGATATCTTGCGATATATCTCATCCTCGTCTGCTTCAAAATCTATAGCTACGGCACCTGGGATCATTCCGTAAGCTCTAAGCCCTTCGTCCCTGATATCTACAAGGACGAAAGACCCTTTCTTCATTTTTTCTAATTCTTCTAGTGTTATCTCTCTCATAATCAATATACTACTTTACTACTTATTATATTTTCCGGTAATAATACTTTACTACCAATAAACATCTAAAACATCTTACTTCTTGCTGAAGAGTGTTGATAGGAGTCCTCTTCCGAGGCTGGCTCCAACATTTCCACCAAGAGTTTTGCCAAACTTGCCGAACTTGCCGCCCACAGTTTTACCTACCTCACGACCGACTGTTCCAGTTATTGAGCTAGCGACAGTCTTGGCAGCACGCTTCTTGGCAGCCTCTTCTTTTTCCTTCTCGCGCTGTGCAGCCTTGGCTTCTGCCTCAGCCTTGCGAGCCGCCTCACGTTCAGCTTTCTCTGCAGCACGAGCAGCTTCTTTTTCTTCTTTCTCTGCCTGCTTAGCTGCTTCCTTCTCTTCTTTCTCTTTCTGCTTTGCAGCTTCTGCCTCAGCCTTTTCCTTCGCAAGTGCTTCAGCTTCTTCAACGCCGCGTCGCTCCAGGAACTCGTAAGCCGAGTCCGGATCTACGGCTTCCGCATACTTGCTGTAGCAGATACTTGACTTAATAAGCGTATCCCTCTGGCTATCTGATATGGTTCCGAAGTTGGACTGTGGTGGAAGGATATAGACCTTCTCAGCCATAGTTGGAATACCGTCTGCACCTAGAAATGATACAACTGCCTCACCTGTTCCGAGGTTCAGTATTGTATCATAGGTATCGAACGCAGGATTCTCTCTATAGGACTCAGCAGCAGCCTTTACCGACTTCTGATCTGATGGAGTATATGCACGAAGTCCATGCTGAACTTTGTTACCAAGCTGAGCCAGTACACCGTCAGGGATATCGCGAGGATTCTGAGTACAGAAGTACACGCCGACTCCCTTTGAACGGATTAGTTTCACAACCTGCTCTATCTTCTCAAGCAGAGCCTTTGGCGCATCCTTGAAGAGAAGGTGTGCTTCATCGAAGAAGAAGACCATCTTAGGCTTCTCCATATCTCCCACCTCCGGAAGTCTCTCAAAAAGTTCAGACAGAAGGTACAGAAGAAATGTCGAATAAAGCTTCGTGTTATTTATGAGACTAGAGCTGTCGAGCACATTTATCATACCCTTTCCAGCGTCTCCAAATGTAAAGAAATCCATTATATTTACTGCAGGTTCGCCAAAGAACTTATCTCCACCAGCAACTTCGAGGGATACAAGTGCTCTAACTATAGCAGCTATCGACTGAGGACTCATTTTACCGTACTGAGCTTCAAACTCTGAGTTATGATCAGAGACATAATTCAGCATAGCCTTAAGGTCCTTAGTATCTATTAATAGTAGATTATTATCATCTGCTATCTTGAAAACGATAGATAAAATGTCGGACTGCAAGTCATTTAGCTCCATCAGTCGTGCAAGAAGGAGTGGTCCGATCTCAGAGATTGTGGTACGAAGTGTAACACCCTTCTCGCCATATATATCCCAGAGAGTTACAGGATAACCCTTATAAGAAAACCCAGCTTCAGCAAGTCCGAATCTCGCGATACGTTCCTGCATATTCTCGCTATCATCTCCAGGAATGCTGATTCCAGCTATATCTCCCTTAACATCAGCCATGAATACAGGAACACCCATATCAGAAAAACTTTCAGCAAGCACCTTAAGCGTAACAGTCTTACCAGTACCCGTTGCACCAGCAACCAGACCATGACGATTTGCCATCTTAGGAAGAAGTGTTATCTTCTCGCCAGCATCATTTACGCCTACCCATACATTTCCCTCATTATACATACCATACCTCCTATTTGTCAGAACCGAACTTCTGGCGACGACGCTGTCTCTCATACTGAGTGAGAATTACATCAGTCTCTTCGCCTTCCCCTGGTTCAATCTCCATAGTTTCTTTATTAAACCTGAGCAATCTGCCACAGAATTGGCAGTGTCCAGGCTTCTTTGTTATATCAATCCTGAGCATATGCTTGCAGTCAGGACATTCTACATCGTATAGATTATCAGGAATCTTCTTCATAGCACACTCCTTAATGTCAGTAAACACTTCTCTATTTTATCAAAATATTTAAAGTTAAGAAACTGTATTTTATACTAATAATATACTATTATAATGTATATATCCCGGATACAATGTGTATACAATCTTTAGATAATATTTTTACTATATTTTTTATTGAAGGGGAGAGAGAGATGATTAAGAAGGGGAAAAAGTTTGCAAGCCTTTTGCTTGCGTTAATGTTAGTTGCTTCAGGATGCGGTCAGACAGATACCGAAGTAACTGATTACGGACAGTCAAGCGGTTCTGATTCCGAAACCAGTGTTATGGAAGAAAGTGCCGGAAAAACTATATCCGATATGCTTGGCGGAGAAGAACTCTCAGCGAACAAATCATTTTCTATTGCTGGAAAATCCGCAACTGTAAATGTAGCTTATAACGCAAAAGGCCTTGATAAATTATCAGTATTCAAGGTTGACTCTATAACTGAAGAGAATCTTAAAGAAGAAGATATCGTAAAAGCTCTTCTTGGTGATTCAGCAACTCTTTTGGACGGAAGTTCTGATAAGAAGTTCCTCGCCACGAAGGACGGAGATTCAGAAGCAGTAATACTTACAAATTCATGGGTTTTATATCATAATAACGTAAAGAGTAACTATTTTGCCGATTCAGCACCTCTAGCAATCGACGACCCAACAGTAACAGTTCATAACTACGAAGGAACTCACAACGATATTCCATACAACCTGCTAGTATCATATAGCAAGAATTATAATGAGCTTATATTATCATTCTTTCCAAAAAATCCTGGAGATGTTGTAGGAAATGATAAGCTTGATCATATCGATCATTCTTATCCAGACGGACATTTCTACGCCTATCAGCATTCAATCCTTGATTACGACCTTGAATCAGTGATGTCAGATAGACCTAACACTTGTTCTATGACTGCTGATGAAGTAAATGAAACTGTTAAAAATGTATTAAAGAACGACCTATACCTTGATATACCAGAAGTAGCACTTAATGCATACGACGACATGCAACGAGTAGAAATACCAGAAGGAAAAGATCCTGTTAGATCAGAAGTTATATACTATAGTAACGACTCTCTGGATTCTACTACATTAGAAGGGGGCGTTCGAGATGGTTACTATGTAACTGTAATGACCAGTCTTTGCGACTTAAGTGTTATTTCCGAAGTTGATTATATCGACTATACCGCAGACGATCTCTCAGGCGGCGAAATATATATAAATGACTCTGGAGTTGTAGGATTTAATATATCTTCACGATATATATTCAAAGAGACCGTTACAGAAGGCGCTAACCTTATGAACTTCGATGAAGCTATGGATGCATTTGCTAAAAATGCAGAAGCTAATCTTACTGCCGAAGATATAGAACTAGCTGATGAGACAGTTAAGTTCGAAAGTATTAATCTTGAATACTTCCCTATCCCATCAGCAGATAGCGCAAATGAATATCTTCTTACTCCATGTTGGATACTTGAAGCAGAGAATGCTAAGTATCAGACAATAGCTCGTGTAGTAATAAGTGCAACAGACGGAAGTTTTGTAAAGGTAATACACGAGAAAGAAGAATAATTCACTCAAGTTTTCATTCTGCTTGAGACGGATTAAACTCAATAGATAGTATCTCGTATCCATCTACTCCGCAGGTAGTTATCTGATAGCTTGTGATACCTGAATAATCAAAAACGAAGTACATTCCTTCTTCACTAGTATCAGGATAAGACACTGCACATTCCAGGACATCTCTATTGCCCTCAGAAAGATAGGTTCCAAGATACTCCTTATAAGCATCCCCTGACTTAAAGAAGAGACCATTCTTCTCATAATAATTCTGAAGTGTAGATGAGCATATCTCAGCATCTTTACTATCCCACTCATGGTTTAGTCTGAGTATTGTATCATCTACATTGAAGTATGTATGTCTAAGTGTCTGTTCTCCGCCGACAGGGTCATCCCAAGTTGTATCAAGATTGTACCATAGACCTTCTATCTTGACCTGATTCCACATATGTCCATCAACAACAGTTCCATCCGGAGCTATATAGGACTGGGTACCACCTGTACCGTCCGGGTTAGAATTATCAGCTGCATTATTGTTGTTAGCATCGCCAGAAATCAGCTTAACATCTATATCACAGAGATCAAGCAGCAGCGCTGTCGCTCTAGAATATCCAGAACATACAGCTTTATGATTAACAAGAGCTCCAAAAGCGTAGAACTCACTCATATCATTTTTATCACTAAATGAATACTCACAGTTATTTACTATATAATCATGTACAGCAAGTTCCTTATCATAATCTGACATACCTGGCTGAATATACTCACTAAGGAACTTCTCACATACGTCGCAAAGCTTCTGAGCATCCACCTCTAAATTAGGTATTTCTTTACCTTCCTTGATTTTCTGAGTTACATAGTATTCATCACATATCTCAAAACTATAATTAATTCCCGCATAATAATCTGCGCTCGCCTCATTATCACCAACTCTAGTAGTAGATCTGGAATATGACATTTTAGTAACACGGCCCTTCATAGGATCAATCTTATGCGCGAGGTCCATAAGCTCATCATCACTATAAGTTCCAGGAACTCTCATGTATACATTATCTATGGTGTAGTCATCCATAGCTTCATTTAGATGACCTAATATCTCTTCATCAGTTCGAAATGTTTCTTTTTCCAGTTCAGCCTGAACACGTTTCGCCTCTTCTTCCAACTCAAGTTCCTTCGCTTCTCGCTGCTTTTTGCCAACTACACCCATAATCGCAATCAGCACGAAAAAACCGATAAACATAATCCAAAATACAACTCTTTTAATTTCCATTAACCTTTTAACTCCTGATATATTCTTGCGACAGGAAGTCCCACCACATTATTATAATCGCCTTTAATACCCTTCACATACTTCGCGAAATTGCTCTGTATTCCGTATGATCCAGCCTTATCAAAAGGATCACCACTGTCGATATATTCCCATATCTCAGCATCAGACAGGCAACAGAAAGTAACTTCAGTTATTTCGCAAAATGAAATCTTCCTCTCTCTAGTCATCAAAGAAACGCCAGTCATAACATGATGAGTCTTACCAGAAAGACCTCTCAGCATATTGTAGGCATCCTCTCTATCACGAGGCTTACCAAGAATCTTTCCATCAGACACAACTATAGTATCAGCTCCGATAACGAGAACATTATCTTCACTATTTTCTGTTACACGAGCATAAACTTCTGTTGCTTTTGCGACCGCAAGATTTTCAACTATTTCCTCAGGTGTCGTACCGTGTTGTATCTCTTCTCCCTCTGCAGGGATTATAGTAAAATCCTTCGTTATAGCACCTAAAAGTTCCTTACGCCTAGGCGACTTCGATGCAAGGATAACCTTAAAATCCTTAATCATTTTTCTCTTCCTTTATATACTAATACTTTGATACAGGGCTCTTAAAATAGTCTCTGCTCTTTCGTACCATTTCATCATACTGATCATACATTCTCTGAACCGAGTTCTCCAGGAGATAATAATGCATACAATAAGGAACTAAAAGTACAAAAAGCATGACAATAAGAGGTATTAATACAATCTCCTCAGATATAACAAGCGCAAGTATACTTACAACAGTGCAGATGGCCACGAGCACGAACACTATGAGATGAACCAGTCTCTCATGTGAGAAAAATGCTATCTGATCCAGATGGTTCTTTAAAGCAGCGTCCCAATCTACATTTTCTTCCTTTAATAATTCGTCAATATAATCAAGATATGCGAGTATTCTCTTCTTCATATGCAGTCTCCTTTACAAAACGAATCCTAGGTATAAAACCTAGGATTCGAGTTTATATATTAGATTATATTACTTATCCCAGTATCCGTCACCATCAAAGTGATAGCATGTTCCATCTATCCACAGATACTGTGAGTATGGATACCAATCACCGTCTGAATACCACCAGCCAGTGCTGTTCACGTGCCACTGCCCTAAGCTATAAGCTTCATTCCAGTTACCGCCAGATTCCAGCCAGCATCCATCACGATATTCGCTGTAATCCATATAACCATCGTCACAGAAGTAATACCAATATCCATCAATCTTTAACCACTGACTATATGGATACCAGCCATTATCTTCGTACCACCATCCGGTGCTATTACATTTCCATGTACCATTAGAATAAGCTGGATTGTAATTTCCATTTTCGTCTAACCAACATCCGTCACGGTAGCAGTTAGTTTCTTTGTTTCCATCGTCAGTTACGAAGTTATACTGTCCACCGTCAGACTGAACCCATTTACCAGTCTTAGATGAACCGCCTGAAGTAGAACCACCTGCAGCAGCACCTGAACCTGCAGCTGCGCCACCAGTAGCGGCCGCACCAGTACCAGAAGCAGAACCTGAACCACCTGTAGCAGCTTCTGCCTGTTTTCCTGCTTGTTCAAAAGCACTGCCATCATCTATATCATCATTCCACTGAGAAAGATCAACCGGTGTATTAATCAGGTAATTACCTGGTCCACGTCCGTGTGTCTCTATATTAGCTGGAACATATGAAGCAGATGGCATTGGAAGTGAAGAGCTTATAGCCACTCCATTTTCTTCCTGTATACCCTGTATAAAATATGTAAGATCATCTCTAGATACAACCTTGAAAGGCTTAATATACTGCTGTGACTTATCTGCATTACGGTCGCCTTCTGTAGGGAAACTACGATAAGTACAAGCCCAACATACAGCTTCCCAGTCTTTATAGCTTACTTCAAAGTAATCTATATAATCATCGCTTCGACCAAAATCAATACTTCTTTCGTAGCCCATATATAGCGCCCATTGCATAACCATGAATGCCATATCCTGTTTTGTACACCATTTGCCAACTCCAAATGTATCTGATGCCATATCAGGGAAACCAACAGTTACATTATTATCTTCTCCCCAAAGAAGTGCTGCATAGTACCATGAGCCTGGTTCAACATCTTTAAATCTAGATGTAAATCCATCTACACTTGGACTACCAGCTAGTTCGTATAAGGTCTGAGCTACCATTTCTCTAGTAAGATACTGAGATGTATCTGCAATATCTCCTTCAAAATATGCTTCTGTAAAAACCTGCGCAGCCGCATTTCGAGTAACATTTACTCTATCGTCTACACAGAAGAAATATTTACTATCAAGTCCGGCATAAGAATCATCTATTCCATAATCAATGGTATAAGAATGTGATGCTGCATTGGGTTCAAATTTATATGTACCTTTATCAATACAGTCCATAAGTTTTGGATTATTACCTATATCTAATGTATTAAAATCATTAATATAAGCCATAAGGAACTGCAGGTCAGGCGCATTTGAAAGATCAAGTGATGTAAGTTGATTATCATTACAAGATAATGAATATAACTTTGGATTATGAGATAAATCCAAACTTTTAAGATTATTCCATCCACAGTTAAGCTTTACAAGTTCAGTATTCTTGCTAAGATCAAGCTTAGTTATATTATTTTTAGCACAATTATAATACTGAAGGTGCGGAAGACAACTAACATCTAAGTTAGCAAGACCTGAATTCATCCAGCAATCAAGTCTCTTCATAGCAGGAGTTTTATCCAATGCAAGATAAGATATATCATTCACCTGGCAGTCTAAGTGTGTAAGCTTATGATTCTTACTGATATCAAGCTTTGTAAGATTACAGCTTGCACAAGTTAACTGTTCAAGTAATGGATTATGAGATACATCAATAGAACCAAGAGGACAAGTATTGACCTCAAGATATGACATAAGTGGATTGCCTGTTACATTTAAGGATGTAAGTTTTGGACAGTCAAAGCAATATAACCACTCTAAACCTGGATTTTTAGAAAAATCAAGCTTTGTAAAATTATTATTAGACACCCAGATACCAGTAATCAACTGATTCTTACTGATATCAAGTTCTGTAAGATTATTAAAACTACAATAGATTCCGCGAAGTTCAGGAAGATATTCGATACCTTTTAAGGTAGAGATTCCCATCTTATCGCACCGGATAGTTCTAGCTTCGATAATCTCATCATTATCAAGCTTTCCATCTCTGTTCTGATCATATGCATCTTTTACATACTGCAGAAATACTGGATCTGGAAAATGTGCGGAGTTAATCGTAAACGTTTCATATAAATGAGGATATCGTTCAGCGCGTACGTTAAGAACTCCTCCGGGTAATATACCGCTTCCAAGCGCTACAAAAGTAGCGAGGCACCCGGCTAAAACTCTGGTTACCTTACTTTTTAGTTTTTTCATCTCTCATACTTTCCCTTCTGAAAAAAAATCTTGCCTTTTTCAGGCATGTAAATAGTGTAAAAAATAGTGTGTAATAAAGTGTAATAGTGTAATTAATTATTCATCCCCGTTTGAAAATATAACAGCATATATATAGTATGTCAACAAAATATAATAAATATATGATAAAAATATAAATATTCTTCATTATATCATTTTTTATATAATGTTATATAAAAATGGCAAGTACCACTATGCAGTAGCACTCGCCATTTTCATATATTGA
>CACWGK010000054.1 GCA_902760415.1 uncultured Lachnospiraceae bacterium | reverse complement strand
ACCATAGCAAGAGTTGTCTTTCCAGTTCCTGGCGGACCATAAAATATTACAGAGCTAAGCTTGTCAGCTTTTATAGCTCTGTAAAGTAACTTTCCGGGAGCCAGGATATGTTCCTGTCCAACGAATCCATCTAAAGTTTTTGGCCTTAAACGACTAGCAAGAGGAGCCTCTTTACGCTGCTCCTCCTGTCTCATGTAATCAAATAAATCCATATTAATAAAATAATCCTAAATATATAATCAAAGCAAAGCTTACGATTCAATAAGTCCAAGTTTCTTAATAATAGCATCGAACTTCATTATATCTATAGGCTTGCAGATATAATCATCATAATCATTGCTTGCGTAATTCGCATCAAAGTCCTCATCAAGCGCAGATATCATAACAACCTTACAACGTGATATACGAGGAATACCAAGCTTACGCTCAGCATCTCTTATAGATTGAAGAGCCTTATAACCATCAATCTTAGGCATCATAATATCAAGACAAACAAGATCAAACTCTTTGCCAGCTGATACCGACTTAACAAACTCATCAACTACTTCTATACCATCAGTTGCAAGAACAACCTCCCCATATCTAGAAAGAAGCTTTGATAAAAACTTACCACTTGCAATATCATCTTCTGCTACTAAAACCCTCATATTAATACCTCATATTCTTTCATAATCTATTTTTTGACGGTGTTGATCCATCTGTCATACAATATAGCAATCTCATCTTTGTAGGACTTTTTTCTGGTCATAACACGTCTATTAAGTGAACAGACAATAAATATCCCCAAAAGCATATCCGCGAGCATTTCTGCAGTATAATCGCATTCTATCTCACCGTTGTCTATAGCACCTTTAAATAGCTTTATTACACCTTCGCGTCGTTCTAAATATCCCGTCTCTATAGTTTCTCTGGTGTGTGTATTATGTAGAAGCTCTTCATATTGAAGCATAATAGCCGATAGGGAATAATAGCTGTCATAATACGTACCATACTGATTAACATAAGCAGATATCATATCCAGATATGTATCATTTTGAGCTTCAATTGACTTAAATACACTCTTATCAAACCTGAAATATGTAGCAACGATCTCTTCCAATATTTCATCAGTATCAGAGAAATACTTATAGATCATCATCTCGTTGATATTAGTTCTCATAGAGATTATGGGAATAGTAAGCGACTCAAGGCCTGCATCACTGATAATATCAATAGATGCAGATATAATTCTATCTCTTGCAGATATAAAATCACCAATCATTACACTTACCCCCGCATATAAATCATTTTATTTCCTTACCCCATCTTTGTCAATGTAATAAATAGAAAAAGAGCGAAGCAATAAAGCTCCGCTCATAAAGATACTGCTATGTTTATTTACTGTACAACTGTAACATTTGTTGCCTGTAGACCTTTATCACCTTCAGATACATCAAACTCTACTGTCTGACCATCTTTAAGTGTCTTGAATCCTTCCATGTTGAGACCTGAAAAATGAACAAATACATCATTTCCAGCCTCATCAGTAATAAATCCGTATCCCTTCTTTTCGTTGAACCATTTAACTGTTCCTTTAGCCATAAGTTAAAAACCTCCTAAAATATATGACCTATAAAATGTATCATATATTCTATGTACAAATCAATTTACAAAAAGACCAAAGTATCAAATTAAAGCATCTTCTTCAACAAGTTCCAGCTTTTTTGTATCATTATTATAATAAAACAGGGAATCAGATAAATATTCCTCCTCAGGAAGTGTATAAGTATTTACCCATTTTACCATCTCAAGCATCATATTCTTACTTGAAGGAAAATCTTCTGGTATAACAAACAAATGATGTATATTACAAGGAATTATATAATAATTCTTACCCAGTACCTTATATATCCTCCTTAGATTTTCATCGTAAAGTATAACATTTGCGCCAAACATCATTAGTTTGTTCGATAGGAAATATACCTCCTCATCGATCAAGTCTTCCTGAGCTTCATCTACATACATCGGAAGTATCTCAGATAATTTGCCAAAATATTCTTCGAATATAACCCTGGTAGTATCATAGGCTTTTTTGAATAGTTTTTGTTCTGTTATATCAAATGTCTTTAAATCGTCATAAGTAACATCCTTAAAACTTGAAGGTAATACATTCCATTTAACGATATTATCTATATTTTCCATGGTATACTTAACAACCACGATCATATCAAGCATTTCTCTATAAGGTATAGTAGATAATCTGTTTTGATAATTTGTCTTGCTTTGGAGAGTTATAACAAAAGTAGGCTTTGCCTTTACAAGTTTAGAGAAGAAGTTAGTCACCTTTTCTTCGGCGCCCTCTATATCCTCATCATCTTCAAATAAATAACAAGGCATAACCTGTTCTGTAGTCCTTCTTATAGTTAGACCACGCCTGGTTATGCCACTGTATCTCATAGCATCAAAATATATGACATCCTGTATGTCATATCCTTTAAGCTCTTCAAATATTCTATTTCTTAAATTATTAATTTTTTCGATATCCATATCTATCTCCTATTCTTTGAAATAAATATGGATAAGGAATTACAAACGAAAGTAAATGTATTTTATATAGAACAACCTACTTTGTCAAGAAGTCACGTAAAAAGCTAATTACTTTTTTCATATCATCATCGACACCAATAGTAATTCTTAAATAATCATTTATTCTAGGCTGATTGAAATATCTAAAGAGTATTCCTTCTTTCTTTGCAGCCTCAAAGATTTCTTTAGCACTTCCATCCTGCGGAGAAGCAAAAAGGAAATTAGTTGATGAAGGAAGAACTGCAAAACCAAGATTCTTTAGTTCATCGCTAAACCATTCTCTTGTATTCTTAACCTTAGCTATAACATTTTCAAAATAATCATTATCCTTAATTACTGCGCTACCGATCACAATAGAAGGATAATTCATAGTATATGAATTATATGAATACTTAACATCATTTAAATATTTAATCATCTTTGGATTCGAGATTGCGTATCCAACTCTGAGCCCAGCAAGAGATCTTGACTTAGAAAATGTTCTTACTACTATCAGATTATCGTAAGTATCTATAAGATCAAGAGCAGATGCACCTACTTCAGCAAAGTCAACATACGCTTCATCAACTATAACTACTGAATCCTTTGCACTTTCTACAATATCGATAATACTTTTCTTACCAAGAAGAATAGAGGTCGGAGCATTTGGATTTGCTATAACCACACCTCCAGATACACTCCCCTTCTTCACGAACTCATCAGTATCAATCGTAAAGTCTTCCTTAAGTGGAATAGTTTCATATGGAATCCTAAGCATTTCAGCCCATACAGGATAAAATGAATAGGTTATATCCGGAAAGATTATAGGTTTATCAGAATTGAAAAATGTCATAAAACACATTGCAAGTACATCATCTGAACCAACACCAACAAACACCTTATCCTTTGACACATTATGAAATGCAGCTAGTTCATTTACCAGATCTGTTGCTGCAAAATCAGGATATCTCCTAAGATAATCATCATCCATTGAAGCTATAACAGACTTAATCACTTCAGAAGGTCCATAAGGATTTTCATTTGTATTAAGCTTTATAATATTCTTGTCACTTGGCTGTTCTCCTGGTGTATAAGGATCAACAGTTCTTACATTCTTTTCCCAACTATATGCCATTTTTTCCTCCATAAAACTTAAATATATTAGAAATAATTAAATCTTATCTTATCTTATCGACTATTTCCCAGAATTTCATACCATTCGATGCTTTTAATGTCACAACATCACCTGATTTAAGAATATCAGAGAGATATGACGCCGCCTCATTCTTGTCAGTAAAATGAGATACCTTAATCTCAGTATTAAGTAAAGCTGCCTTATGTATCTCGAGGCTATTTTCTCCTATAGTGATAAGCTCATCCAGAACAGATTTACCATCCTCATTCTTAAGAGAAGCAGCATATTCACCTACTTCCTTATGAAACTCAGGAGAATCAGGACCAAGTTCAAACATATCACCAAGGACTGCAATCTTACGTCCAGTAGCTCTATAATCTCTAAGTACATTTAACGCAGCCTTCATAGAATCAGGACTTGCATTATAAGAATCATCTATTATAGTAAAGCCTTTATCAGACTTTACCGTCTTCTGACGAAGCCCCTGAAAACTTTCAAGACTCTTAGCGGCCTTTTCCAGATTAAGACCCATGTAATCACATACTGCCATAGCAACAAGTGAATTAAGTATATTATGCTTTCCAAGCATACTAAGCTTTACATTTACTTTTTTATCACCATGCTTAAAGGTATATATATTAAAATCAGTTCCATACACTATATCCTCCGCAACATAGTCTGCTTCTGGATTAGTACCATATGTAAATGTCTTAACTCCCGTCTGGTCCTTTATATCAAAGAGAAGTGGATCATCGGCATTTAAGAAAAGAACACCACTTTCATCCATCTGACTAGTAATTCTTAGTTTTTCTTTTCTTATACCTTCTTTGGATCCGAGAAATTCTATATGGGCTTGACCTATAATGGTAACAACTGCAATATTTGGACGTACAATCTTAGCAAGTCTATCCATACCCCCCGGCTCACTAATACCCATTTCTATAACCGCAGCTTTACTAGGATTATCGAATATCTTAGATATAGTTACTGGAACTCCTATCTGAGAATTCATATTTCCTGTTGTACTAAATGTATCAATATTGCTTCTAATAGTTTCTGTTATCATTTCACGAGTTGTTGTCTTACCAACACTTCCTGTAACGCCAATAACAGTACCTTGATAATAATCTCTATAATATGCACCTATAACCTGAAGTGCATCCAGCGAATTATTAACCTTTATTATAGCCACATCGTGAGGTACTTCATTTAGCCCGCATAGTTTAAGTATTTCTTCTATATCCTTCTCAACTATAACTGCCTTTGTATTCTCAGCTACATTTCCGATAAACTTATGAGGATCAACAGTCTCTCCTGGTATCGCAACAAATAAAGAATTGTCTGTAACTTTTCTTGAATCAAACTGTATATCTTTTATCTCATATTGATTGATATCTTCTTCCGATACAACATTTGAGTTAAATATAAGTTCACCGTTAGTTATTCGAAGAATATCTTTTACACATAGTTTCATAATATTTCCTTTATTCTTCCCTCAGAGGGATTATACTACAAAATATAATTAAACATTATACACTACAGATATACCTATTTTATCTGCAGTAGCCTTATCTTTAAGTATCTCTATAATCTTAAGAGAAAAATCTACTGCTGTGCCAAGTCCACGGCTTGTGATAACATTTGAATCAACAACAACAGTAGTTCCATCAGTTACAGCTGTCGCTCCAATAAGTCCATCTTCCATACCTGGATAGCATGTAGCTTTCTTACCTTCTAGTATTCCATAGCTTCCAAATACAGTAGGAGCTGCACATATAGCCGCAACATATTTTCCTTTTCCATACTGATCCATCACTAGCTTTTCCACATTTTTATCTTCTTTAAGGTTAAGGGTTCCTGGCATTCCACCTGGAAGTACAACAAGTGATAGATCTGAAGACAAAGCTTCATTCATAAATGTATCGTCTATAGATATATCAGCATTAACACTTATACCCCTAGCACCGTTAACATTATTAGATGGTCTCTTTGATGAGCCTCCATATATTGAAACTGTTTTCACTTCGATTCCAACTCTTCTAAGAAGATCAACGACTGTAAGAGCTTCAATCTCTTCAAAACCATCTGCTAACATTACCAATACATTATTATCATATACACCCATTAAATATAACCTCCTATATATTAAATGTTATAAAGACTTATAAATCGGTGAAAGCCAATCTACATTTACATCTTCAACTTCACCATTATCAACCTTCTCTGCTACTTCGCTAACAATAGGACATCTTGCAATATTTTCTACTCCAAATCTACGTCCCATCTCTTCTATACGGCTTTTACCAAATATCTCATGCTTCTTGCCGCAATCAGGGCACTCAAAGTACGACATATTTTCTACAAGACCAACAACAGGTACATTCATCATAGACGCCATTTTCATCGCTTTACCAACGATCATCTCAACCAGCTCCTGTGGAGATGTAACAACAATTATTCCATCTATAGGAAGTGACTGAAATACAGTTAATGGAACATCGCCAGTTCCAGGCGGCATATCGACGAACATCACATCAATATCTCCCCAAGCAACATCTGTCCAAAACTGTGTTACGGCACCAGCAATGACTGGTCCTCTCCATATAACAGGATCTTCTTCATTATCTACAAGAAGATTTATAGACATAAGCTTTATACCACTCTTTGTTTGGAGCGGAACGATTCCCATATCAGAACCATATGTTTTACCATGTACTCCAAATGACTTAGGAATAGAAGGTCCAGTAATATCCGCATCAAGTACAGCTACCTTTTTACCTTCTCTAGCGGCAGATACAGCAAGAAGTGAAGTTACAAGGGATTTTCCTACTCCACCTTTACCACTAAGTACTCCATATACTTTCTTAACATTTGAATATTCATTTTGAACTTTTCTTAGGCCTTCTGGCATAGATCTCTCAAAAGCCTTATCCATAGCCTCTTGTTGTTCTTTTGTTAATTCTTCACTCATTTAATAAACTCCCTTCGTAGCAATAAAACGCTTCCCGTATTGTAACACATACGCAGAATATATACAAAACAATAAGTTTAAGATATAATTATAACATCGATTTAATAGTTAATAAGGGGACTGAAATGAATAAAGACGTATACGTTATAGGACATAAGAATCCAGATACTGATTCCATAGCTTCCGCTATAGCTTACTCAAAACTCAAAAATCAAACCGGACATCATAATTATATAGCAGCAAGATGTGGAAATGTAAGCAGCGAGACCCAGTATGTTCTAGAAAGATTTCATCAAAAAGAACCAAAATTTGTTGGTGATGTAAGAACACAGGTACGTGACATGGATATGCGTAAGATACCAGGCGTTGCAGAAGAAATGTCACTAAGAGATGCATGGAGTACCATGAAGGAAAACAAAGTTGTATCTCTTTGTATAACAGAGGACACATATCTAAAAGGACTGATCACTACTGGAGATCTGGTTGATTCCTATATGGGTTCATATGATGCATATACCCTGTCTCAAGCTAAAACAACTTATACTAATATAGTTGATACCCTTGACGGAACTCTGATAGTTGGTGATATAAGCGATTCACAGATTGAAGGAAAAGTACTTATAGGCGCTGGAACTCCAGATATACTCGAAGAATATATTCGCCCTCATGATATTGTAATACTTGGAGATAGATATGAAACTCAGCTTTGTGCTATAGAAATGAAGGCTGATTGCATAATCATATGCGCTGGTTCAAAGATTACTCAGACTATCCAAACCATAGCCAGAGAAAAGAATTGTAAGATAATATCCACTCCTCATGATACATTTACTGTAGCAAGACTTTTATACCAGAGCCTCCCTATCAGATACTTCATGAGAACCAAGGACCTTATAACATTTAAACCAGATGATTATATAGAGGATATCCATCCTATCATGGCATCCACAAGACACCGCTACTTCCCTGTGGTTGATTCCTCAGGAAAGTATCTTGGAATGGTTAGTAGACGAAACTTCCTTGCCGCTACCAAGAAACAGATTGTACTTGTAGATCATAACGAAAAAAGCCAGGCCGTTAATGGTATGGAAACTGCAGATATACTTGAAATAATCGACCATCATAGACTCGGTACAGTTGCAACGGCAAAGCCAGTGTATTTTAGAAACCAGCCTCTCGGTTCAACCTGCACTATTATATATCTTATGTATAAAGAAGCAGGTGTTGAGATCGAGCCTGATATAGCCGGAATAATGCTTTCAGCTATCATCTCAGATACTCTCCTCTACCGTTCACCAACATGTACACCGATTGATGTGGAAGCTGGCGCAGCACTTGCTGCTATTGCAGGAGTTAATGAAGAGGAACTTGCAAAGAGCATGTTTACTGCCGGAAGCAACCTCGGCGATAAAACAGCTGATGAGATAATTCATCAAGACTTCAAGAAGTTTAGTGTCGGTAATATAAATGTTGGTATAGGCCAGATAAGTTCTATGGATTCAAATGAGCTCTCACATATCAAGGATACCATACAAACAGAACTCGAAACTTCAGCTAAGAAGGACGGCCTAGACCTCATTTTCTTCATGCTTACAAATATCTTAAAAGAATCTTCTGAGGTTGTATTCTATGGAACAAAAGCCGAAATAGCTCTTGAAACAGGTTTCGGAGTAACTTCAAAGGATCACCAGTCTGTATATCTTCCTGGTGTTGTTTCAAGAAAGAAGCAAATGCTTCCAACTATAATAAATACATTAAATCAGTAATGAGGAATTAAATTGAGCAAGAATAATATCGAAATCGAAAAGAAGTATTTAATAAAAGAAATACCAAAAAATCTTGAGGTTTATGAATCTCATACCATAGCTCAGGGATATATCTCTACTGAACCTGTTGTAAGAATCCGTCAGTGGGATAATGAATATATTCTCACCATCAAATCCAAAGGCTTCGAACATATCGAGGTAGAAAAGAATCTAACCAAAGAAGAATACAATAGTTTATCTAAAATGGTTATAGGTCATACGATAGAGAAAACCAGATACATTATTCCTCTAAATGATTATAGCTATCCCGAGCTGAAAGTTGAACTTGATATATTTAAAGGCTATCTCGACGGACTTATATTTGCCGAAGTCGAATTCCCAGACACAGAAAAAGCCGAGAACTTCATAGTTCCCGACTTTCTAGGCGAAGATGTAACTGACGACCCAAAATACTATAATTCTAATCTCAGTTCATTAAATCTATAACTCTGCTATTTATTACCAGAATTATCATCATCGTCATGAAACTTATCCAGAATATCATCAAGATCTGGCATATGAGGTCCCATGGCCATATGTATGATAATAATTGTAATAATAATTCCAATAATCGAAGCAAATATCGGTCCAACCAAATATCCTACGGATATATTAACATTTACCAGGATTATACTGATTGTCTGCGAATAAAAGCACATACGGAACGAATCCGTAAATGTCATAGGTAGCTTGCTTATATTGGTAAGCGACCTACTGACAAAAGCAAATATAACCGCCATTAATATATATTTTATAGCAATATATGTTGCAATAAGACAAAATGCAACAAATATCATAATATAAAAAAGCGGAATCATATTCGCAAGAGACTGATTATTAAAACCTTTTGAAAAAAGTATTTTATTGGGATAATTATATATCTCTGAATATGAACTATCATCATCCAAATCAAGGAGCTGAATCATTTTAGTTTTTCCTGCTCCTATCGCAATATATAATCCTTCACTTTCAAAGTCGCCAAAAGTAAATGAATCGATACTTGTATCCATAATAATAGTTACATTCTCTATATTCATTTCAAATCTTTTATCACTTTTAAGCTTGCCATCATCTCCCATCTGGAAGCTAGGCATAGTCGATGTAAACAGCTTATTGAATCCACCAAAAGAAAAAATCTTTGATGCAGTTGGAACACCAAATATAATAAGAGCAACAAATAGTGATATAAAAATTACGTAATTTACAAACTTTGAAGCGCTTTTTATGCTAGTCTCCGCAAGCTCTTTAACTCTATATATAGATATCATAAAGATATCCATAACCCCAATCTTTTTAGGACGAGGCATTTTATTTTTTTCATTTATAACTTTATTCATAGTATGCATTATGATATTTGAAATGTAATAAGTCAAGCAAAACAGTTATAATTATAATTCATCCGGAAGCTTGATAGTATCTATAAGATTAATCATCTCAATAGCACCAAGCGCACAATCATATCCCTTATTTCCAGCCTTTGTTCCAGCTCTAACTACAGCCTGTTCAATATTATCAGTTGTGAGAATACCAAACATTATAGGAAGTTCTGTCTCAAGACTAACAGTAGCTATACCCTTACTAACCTCCGCACAGACATAATCATAATGACTTGTTTCACCTCTGATAACTGTACCAAGGCAGATAACTGCATGATAATTTCCAGTCTTTGCAATCTTTTTAGCGATAACAGGTATTTCAAAAGCTCCTGGTACCCATACTGTATCAATGTTCTTTTCTTCTACACCATGTCTGGTAAGTCCGTCCATGGCACCAGATACAAGCTTAGATACGATAAACTCATTAAATCTTGATGCTATAAGACATACCTTAGTACCTTTCTTAGCTACAACATTTCCTTCAATTTTCATCTTATAATTCCTCCTTTAAATGAAGTGATTCTATAAAATATTATGATTTAGCTTATTAGCTAATTTATACATCATTTAACATGTGACCCATCTTATTCTTCTTTGTCTGAAGATAAAACAGATCATAAGCTGATGGCGCAATTTCAATAGGTACGCGCTCTACAATATTCAGATTATACCCCTTTAATCCGTATACTTTATCAGGATTATTAGTGAGAAGTCTTATATTTCTAATACCCATCTCAACTAATATCTGAGTTCCTATAGTATAATCTCTTGCATCAGCAGGAAATCCTAATTCAACATTTGCTTCAACCGTATCTCTTCCCTGATCCTGCAATGCATAAGCTCTAATCTTATTGATAAGTCCGATACCACGACCTTCTTGACGCATATATAAAAGGACACCACGACCTTCTTCAGCAATCATCTTCATCGCCGCATCCAGCTGCTGACCGCAGTCGCACTTTGCAGAGCCAAATGCATCTCCAGTGAGACATTCACTATGAACTCTGACAAGTATAGGATCCTCTGTAGCAACATCTCCCATAGTAAGTGCCACATGATGTTCTCCATTTAGTTTATTTATAAACCCATGAATGATAAAATCGCCATACTTTGTAGGGAGTTTAGCTTTTGTTACTTCCTCAACAAATACTTCATGCTCTTTTCTATACTGAATAAGCTGTTCGATAGTACCGATTTTTAGTCCATGAACCTTAGCAAACTCTGTAAGATCATCAAGACGTGCCATAGTTCCATCATCATTCATGATCTCGCAGCAAAGCCCTACTGGCTTACAACCAGCCAGTCTACATAGGTCTACTGTTGCCTCAGTATGACCAGGTCTTTCTATAACTCCACCCTGTTTCGCCTGAAGAGGGAACATATGACCAGGTCGTCTAAAATCATCCTTTGTTGAATTATCATCAGCAAACTTTCTAGCTGTAAGGCCTCTTTCAACTGCAGATATTCCTGTCGTTGTATCTACGTGATCTATAGATACAGAAAACGCAGTCATATGATTATCTGTATTTACAATACACATTTGAGGTAGATTATACTTATCACTGTAGGAAGCATCCATTGGCATGCATATAAGACCTCTGGCGTATTTTGCCATAAAGTTTACATTTTCAGTAGTAGCATGTTCGGCTGCAAATATAATATCACCCTCATTTTCCCTCTTGTCATCATCCAGAATGACAACTGGTTTACCCAGCTTAATATCTTGCAAGATTTCTTCTATAGTATTAAACTCTGCCATCATTTTACCTCTCTATATACCCTTTAATTATGTACTATCACTTCATATCTAATATCACATAAAACCACTTTCAATTAGAGTCTCAAGTGAAACTGATTTTTTATCATTTTTCCTTGAACTCTGTTCATTAAATGGCTGAAGTAATTTTTCTACATATTTTCCTATAGTATCATTTTCAAGATTAACTATATCTCCAACCTTCTTCATAAGAAGTGTCGTCTCACTAGCAGTATGCGGTATGACAGATACTTTAAATACCTTATCATCAACATAAGCAACCGTAAGACTTATGCCATCTATAGCTATAGAACCTTTTTCTATGATAAGTTTAAGAATCTTTGAATCAGCACTGATTTCAACCCATACAGCATTCGCCTCTCTCTTCATACTTACAATAGTTCCAGTTCCATCTATATGTCCTGATACTATATGTCCGCCAAAACGACCACCAAGCTGCATAGCCCTTTCAAGATTAACCTTACCTCCTGGTTTAAGAGCCCCAAGAGAAGATCTTCTAAGTGTTTCAGCCATAACATCCGCTGTAAACTCATTTCCACTTATACTTCTAGCAGTAAGGCATACACCATTCACAGCTATACTGTCACCCAGCTTTACATCATCCATGATTTTAGAAGAATGAATAACGAGAACAGCCGAATCACCTTCATGTTTTATACTTTTTATATCACCAATATCTTCAATAATACCCGTGAACATTTACTTAAACCTCTTTATTCTGAATATCATCTTTTCGTATATAATGTGCGAATATATCTCCATCAATATTTTGTAAGTCTCTAAGTTCAAACTCTTTTGCTAAAGAAATATCATCTATACCACTACCTGTAACAGGGGTTTTAGCTTTCATTCCACCAAATATCTTCGCAGCAATAAATGCTCTAACCTCATTTACATAGCCAGCATTTATCATACTCCAGGCAAGTGTTCCACCGCCTTCAAGAAGTACAGCATCTATATGCATTTTTCCCAGCTGAGACATAAGTTTATCAAGATCAATCTTTCCATCATCGTCAGCAGGAATAAGAAGGGTACCGATTCCTTTATCTTTTAATTCACGAATCTTATGTCTGTTCTTTTTCTCATTTTCTGAAAGAGATACAATATATGTCTTAATATCTTTTCCAGTTTGAACAATCTTAGAATCCATAGGTATGTGAAGATTGCTATCAAGTATAATTCTAATTGGATTACGAACTACCATATCTTCAGATTCTTTTTCAAGTCTACAGCTAAGAAGAGGATCATCTTCAAGAACTGTATTAATTCCAACCATTATAGCCATGAACTCATTTCTATATGTTTGTACCATATGTCTGGACTGTTCATTAGAAACCCAACGACTTTCTCCTGTTTCAGTACAAATCTTGCCGTCCATTGTCATAGCATATTTATATACGACATAAGGAGTATTAGTAGTTATATAATGGAAAAATACTGTATTAATGGCATCACATTCATCCTTCATACAGTTTGTAACCACTTCCACTTCAGCCATTCTTAACTGCCATATACCATTTCCAGCTACAAGTGGATTAGGATCATTTGAGCCAACATATACTCTCTTAATACCTGCAGAAATTATCGCTTCTGTACAAGGAGGCTGTTTTCCTGTATGAGAACAAGGTTCAAGAGTGACATACATATCAGCGCCTTTAACATCTTCACCTCTTCTTTCAGCATCTGCAAGCGCTTCTCTTTCAGCATGAAGCTCACCATACTTTGTATGATATCCTTCACCAATGATTTTGTTATCTTTAACTATTACTGCACCTACTAAGGGATTAGGATTAACTGCGCCAATTCCTTTCTTAGCAAGTTCAATAGCTCTCTCCATATACTTCTTTTCGTAACTCATGTAAGTCCACCTCATTTCTGTATATAATATGGAAAAATATAACAAAAAGCCCCGAGCATAATACTCAGGGCTATGAAAGCATAATCGTCCATCTCTATCATCCAGACTTTACTGTCGGCTCTTGAATCGCACAAGATCAGCCATAACGGCTCGCGGGCTTTACCGCCGGTAGGGAATCTCACCCTGCCCCGAGATATATAAAATTATCAAATCTACTCGTCAGCCTTACCGATTGAAAGGAATCCTCCCTCAGTAGCATGAAGCATTGCAGCAAGACCGATATTTCTTCTAGAACCATCTTCTGATACATAAATCTCACCAGTCTCAACAAGAGACTTAGCTATCTGAATAAGCTCATCCTTGAACTGAATCATCTGACGACGATCCTTAGAAGAAAGCTTGAACAGATACTGGTTCTTAGAACTAATAAGAAGAATACTGAAGCTATGTACATTATCCTTCTGTTCACGCATACCAGAACCTATCATTCTTGAATTAGCTATGATAACTTCGGCATTATCATCTGGAAGATATTCTGAAAGAATGAGTTTATAAATCTTCAGATAATCCTCTTCAGATTCAACCTTGATAGGAAGCTCTGCAACCGCAAATTCAATAACTGAATCTGCAATCTTGATTGTTCCACCATCATCTTCAATATTATTAACTGAA
>CACWGK010000053.1 GCA_902760415.1 uncultured Lachnospiraceae bacterium | reverse complement strand
TGGAAGTCGACTTCAGAAGAAGTACTCCGACTTCGATGTTCGTAACTATGGATACAGCTCGCTTTCAACATTTATCGATGAGACTGCTGTATTTGATGTAAAGCGTAAAGACAGTACTGTATTCGTTGGACTTCATACTGATAAGGATATGAAGAAGAGGGTTAAGAGATTCACGATTGACACGGTTGCCGAAAATGGAACTAAGGGTATCGAGCTTGGATACCTGGGGCAGAAAATCCACGAGGAATTTCCTACATTTAATGCCAGGGAGTTTGGATATGCAACGCTGTCGAAGTTTATATATGGTATCAAGGATCTGAAGGTTGAGAGCAGTGGCTCCAGCATGAAAGTATATATAAGATAGTAAAGGCCTTGATTTAACCATTTATAAGGGATAGAACAGATTTCTTGGGCATAATTTATAAAAAAATTAAAAAAACTAAAATTTTTTGGATATTTTGTATATTTTCTGTTGTATTTTTTAGGGAACTGTGGTAGAATAATCTCAGTTGAAAGAGATACAAATTAGTAACTTTCAAAACAATTTTTTCATTCTACCTTTTTTAAGAATTTTAGTGTTTTATCATAATTTTTCCTCCAAAAGTCCAGAAGTCAAGTGGGGTATGACTTCTGGGCTTTTACTGTTACAGAATAATAACGAGCAAACAACAAGGAGCATATATGAAGATTGGTATCTTTGATTCGGGAATAGGTGGAGTCACTGTTCTTCACGAAGCTATGAAGCGACTTCCCAACGAAGAATATATATTTTATGCAGATTTGGACCATGTACCATATGGTGTGAAGACACCAGAAGAAGTGATTGGATTCGTCGATAATATCGTAGCTGACTTGGTTGGAAGAGGCGTAGATGCTATAGTCATCGCATGTAACACAGCGACTTCCGTGGCAGCGGAGTATGTACGTATCAAGTATGACATTCCTATCATAGGCATGGAACCTGCAGTAAAGCCTGCAGTTGAAGCATCTAACAGTAGAGTTCTCGTGATGGCAACACCTATTACTATTCGAGAGAATAAGCTTCAGAATCTTTTGAAGAAGGTTGATAAGGACCATATAGTAGATTTGCTTCCTATGCCTGGACTTGTTCGCCTGGCTGAGGCAGGAATCTTCGAAGGTCCGGAAGTGGATGAGTATCTGACAGAACAAATGGCGGTAATCAACAAGGATGATTATGATCAGGTGGTTCTCGGATGTACTCATTTTACTTACTTTAAATCTGCCATCAGCAAGTTCTTTGGGGGTAAGGTTGGGCTGGTAGATGGTAACAGAGGAACTGTGAAGCATCTGGCGGAGCTCCTGGGACTTGAACTTTTTGATGGTGATTTGAGTCATGATATGATATATAATGTTACATATGTTGAGTCTGGTCGAAATGTAACAGCTGAGGCGGCTCTTGCGAAGTATGCGGGGCTGCATGCGAGGCTTGACCAGGAGTAGACATTTCTGACTCTGTATAAGTCAGTGATGTGTAGTAAGGAAAAAGTATGAAATATTTAAGAGACGAAAAAGTTAAGAAGGTCATCTTCACGGGGCTTGTGCTGATTTTAGCATACTTCGCCCTGTATCATATCGATAAATTATGGGGGGGCCTTAAATATCTGGTAAATGTGTTCATGCCATTTATCCTTGGCGCGGCCATAGCATTTGTCCTAAATGTACCGCTTCGCTGGATAGAACGTGGACTCTTCAAGAACCGTGAGAAGTATTCGGGCAGAACCTGGAACGGACTTCGCCGTGCGCTTGCACTTGTGATAACGATTCTTGGTGCATTTGTCCTGCTGGCGCTTCTTATCTATATGGTGGCGCCACAGCTGGCCGACACGGTATCACAGCTTGTAAGACAGATACCTCCAGGAATTAAAAATATCTCAAGCTGGGCGGAGGAAGCTTTTAACAAATATCCTGTGATTCAGGAAATCATAGAAGAGCTTGCCGAATCATGGCAGGAAATCCTGGAAAGCCTCACGGCATCCATAAAGACTGCCGTAAATGGAGCGCTCGAGGGCGGTATCAATGCGGTAACGGGAATCGTATCCGGTGTGGTAAACTTCCTGATCGGATTCATCTTCTCACTATATATCTTAGTGCAGAAGGAGAAGCTTGGACTTCAGGCGAAGAAGATTCTCTATGCATTCTTTGATGAAAAGTTTGCAAAGGAAATCCTTGAGGTTGCAGAGCTTTCAAGCAAGACATTTTCTAACTTTATATCAGGACAGTGCGTTGAAGCTATGATCCTCGGACTTATGTTCGGCGTATCCATGCTTTTGATCGGTCTTCCATACGCATCTCTTATCAGCGTACTTATCGGTGCTTTATCACTGATACCTATAGTTGGTGCATTTATCGGATGTGGCATCGGTGTGTTGCTGATCATGCTTGTAAGCCCTATGAAAGCACTTATATTCCTGGGACTATTTCTGATATTACAGCAGATAGAGGGAAATCTTATCTATCCAAAGGTAGTTGGTGGTTCGGTTGGACTTCCTGGTATCTGGGTGCTGGTCTCAGTAACAGTCGGCGGAACACTCTTCGGTGTGAAGGGAATGGTTGTGGTTATTCCACTTGTGTCAGTCTGCTATGCACTCTTCAGAAGATATATCTACAAGAAGCTTGAAGAAAAGGGCGTAGATAAGAATCTCGGCGAAGAAGAGGAAGAAGAACCACAGCGAAGACGCTTCTTCAAGAAGAAAGTTAAGAGTAAAGCCAAGAACGAAGTAAAAGAAACAGAAGAATAAAAGAATTGTAAAAGAATATGTGAAAGAGAGATAAGGTTATGGCAAGCGGAGCATCCTGCGAATATTGTGCATACTTCATGTACGATGATGAGATAGAAGAATATGTATGTGATGTAAATATGGACGAAGACGACTTTGGACGACTGATGCAGTCATCCTTTAAAGAATGTCCATACTTCAAAGACGGCGATGAATATAAAGTCGTCCGCCACCAGATGTAATCCCATAAAACTTAGAATGAGTAAAAACAAAACCAAATGAGTCACTTTTTACGTCCGACGTAAAGGTGACTCATTTTGTTTTTTGGTATTAGCCTATGTATTTGTTCTTGTCGAAGTAGAAGAATGTGTAGCCTGTAAGTAGTCCGCCAAGCAGGCCACCGATGTGAGCTGCGACGTCAACATTTGCCTTGCCAGGAATCATCATTATGATTATGGCGACTATTACACGGTACATAGGAAAGATTCTTCTAGTTTCTGAATCGAGTGCCAGGATGACAAGAGTTCCGATCAGTCCGCTGATCGCACCTGAGGCTCCTGCGCATACAGCAAAGTCTCCAGTTTTCATATGCACCATAAGGCTAAAGATACTGCCGACTAATCCGGCAATCACATAGATAACTATGTATTTGATTCGACCGAAGTAGTTTTCCGCGTATTGTCCTATAGCAAAGAGACATATCATATTACTGGCGAGATGCTCGATACCGATATGCACGAACATAGAGGTGAATAATCGGTACCACTGGCCGTTCTCAAGAATATACGGGGCGTAACTAGCCCCGTATTTTAGAAGTACTTCTGTTTTCTCGCTACCGCCTGCTGAAGTCTCCAGAAGGAAGACGATAACATTTAATCCGATTAAGATAAATGTGACTATAGGCTTGTAGCTGTCAATGGTGAGTTTTCCGCCATTTGTTCTATCTTGATTAGTATTCATAAATCCGTATTATTTATTCTTCTTCTCTGAAGCTGCAAATGCTGCTGTGATGATAGCCATAGAATAAACTTCCTGAGCTGTACATCCACGAGACAGATCGTTGATAGGTGAGTTAAGTCCAAGAAGAATAGGACCAAATGCTTCGAAGTTACCAATTCTCTGAGCAATCTTGTAACCGATGTTACCAGCGTTGATGTCAGGGAAGATAAATGTATTTGCATGTCCTGCAACTTCTGAACCAGGGGCCTTCTTCTCGGCAACCTTTGGTGATACAGCAGCGTCAAACTGAAGTTCGCCGTCGATAGGAATGTTAGGAAGAAGAGCTCTTGTCTTCTCAGCTGCGTTACGCATCTTGTCAACGCTCTCGCCCTTACCTGAACCCTTTGTTGAGTAGCTAAGGAATGCAACCTTAGGATCAACACCGAAGAGCTCTGCGCACTTGATTGTCTCTGTAGCGATCTCTACAAGATCGTCCTCTGAAGGATCGATTGTGATAGCGCAGTCACCCATTGCGATAACTTCATTGTCACCTGTAGCTCTTGGGCGAACAAGGATGAAACATGATGTAACAATCTTGTTGCCTGGCTTTGTCTTTACAAGCTGAAATGCTGGACGAACAGTATCAGCTGTTGAATATGTAGCACCACCAAGGAGACAGTCGCCATATCCCATCTTTACGAGCATAGTACCGAAGTAGTTAGGCTGTGAGAGGAACTTGATAGCGTCCTCACGAGTAACGCCCTTTGACTTACGAATCTCTACGAACTCATCTACCATCTTGTCGAAATCTTCGAAGTTCTTTGGATCGATGATTCTTGCTCCACGAATATTGAATCCGCTTTCGTCAGCAATCTTCTGGATTTCTTCCTCATTTCCAAGGAGGATTGGCTCCAAGAAGTTACTTGTCAGAAGTCTTGATGAAGCCTCAAGGATACGAGGATCATTTCCTTCTGTGAATACGATTGTCTGGTGGTTTTCTTTAAGTATGTCGATTAACTTACCAAAACCTGAAAATGCCATGTGATTTACCCCATTCTTTGATAATATTTCTGTGCTTCTTTTCTGGAAAATGTTATACTAAAGAAGTCATTTAAAGAACACAGATTTGTGTTTATATACAAAAAAATATTATACGATTCTATGCTGGATTTTGCAACCATAAAACATAGGATTTGAGGGCATTAACACGTTGAAAAAATGGGGGTATTCACATGGCAGAAAGATTTGATCTCTACGATGTTAACAGGAACAGAACAGGCGAAACTTTGGAGCGAGGAAATAAGGTTCCGGAGGGGTACTATCGCCTGGTGGTTCATGTATGTGTTTTTAGAGAGGATGGCAAAATGCTGATACAGCGCAGGCAGCCTTTTAAGAAGGGGTGGTCTGGCATGTGGGATATCACGGCTGGCGGCAGCGCACTGGCAGGAGATACAAGTCAGCAGGCGGCATCGCGTGAGCTTAAGGAAGAGGTTGGAATTGACTACGACCTGACGGGAGTTCGTCCGGCTATGACCATATATTTCGATGGCGGTTTCAACGATATCTATACCATCAATATGGATGTCGATATCGATTCTCTGGAGCTTCAGACATCCGAAGTGTCAGAGGTCAAGTGGGCGACCGAGGAAGAGATACTGGAAATGCTTCATAAGAAGGAGTTCGTACTATATAAGACATCCTTCATCTCGCTCCTCTACTTCCTGCGCAATCACAACGGCGCCTTCACCCACAAAGATCCAACCAAGTAATTCAAAATGAGTCACCTTTTACCTCCGACGTAACAGGTGACTCATTTTTGAGTCACTTGTTACGTCGGAGGTGGAAAGTGACTCATTTTCAGTTCGCGACAGATTATTGACCATTGGCAACAGAACCTAACCATTAGTTCATCATCTAAGGTATTATTCGAGCGTTAAAGTATGAGGCACGGCTGTGTTCATATTGAGCGAGTAAGAAAGGATGGGTTTATACCAAAGGTGAGGGGAATGAGTAGAAAGCGGATTTTGAAGGCGTTGGGCTATGGCTCGACTTATCTGGCAGGGCAGATTGTAGCTGGCTTTACTCTAGGAACGGCAGTAAGTTTATATATCGGATATAAGGTGACGCGGCTAGGAATTACTGATAAGGATCAGATGACGCAGATGATTACATCCGCACAGGAGATAGTGAGTGGTCCGATGGTTGCATTTGGCGCACTTATAACCATTATATTTTTGCTGGTTTTTAGCAAGTCGGAAGGTGAGGGTTCAAGAGAAAATCAACTTTAGGATGGCAAACCGTAGATAAGAAAACGTGTGACTAATAACAGGTGAATGTGATATCATGAACATGGTTTCACATTCACTTTTTTTATGGGATTTTATTAAGATAAGGAGTATTGGGGTATGGAAATAGAGAAGATTTTAAGTGAAATGACGCTCGAAGAGAAAGCATTTCTAGTATCAGGCCATGATATGTGGACGACGGAAGCAATTGACAGAGTTGGGATTCCGAGCATTTTTATGAGTGACGGCCCTCACGGACTGAGAAAGCAGGAGCAAGGCAACACGGATCAGTCAGGATTATATAATTCGATAGATGCCGTATGCTTCCCAACAGCCTGCGCTACAGCCTCATCCTTCGACCGCGAGCTGATGCACAGTATCGGCGAGACACTCGGCAAGGAGTGCCAGGCTGAGGATGTGTCTACGATACTTGGCCCTGCTATAAATATCAAGAGGTCGCCACTCTGTGGAAGAAACTTCGAATATGTTTCAGAAGATCCATATCTCGCGGGCGAGCTGACAGCCTCTTATATAAAGGGAGTTCAGTCTCAGAACGTAGGAACCTCCCTGAAGCATTTCGCAGCTAATTCTCAGGAGACTGAGAGAATGTATGCAGACAGCGTGGTGGACGAGAGAACTCTTCGCGAGATATATCTTGCGGGATTTGAGAAGGCGGTTAAGGAAGCTGAGCCTTGGACACTGATGGCTTCTTATAATAGAATAAATGGAACTTATGCTTCGGAAAACAAATGGCTTCTCACTGATGTCCTTAGAGACGAATGGGGCTTCGACGGCGTAGTAATGTCCGACTGGGGCGCTGTGTCCACAAGACCTACGGGTGTTGCTGCGGGACTTGACCTCGAGATGCCAGGCAGCCGTCACGTAAATGACGAAGCAATCATAAATGCAATAAAGAGCGGCGAACTTTCTGAAGAGGACCTGGATAAGGCGGTCCGCAATATTCTGAAATGGATAGAGAAGTTCGTGGAGCATCGCCAGAAGGAGACCTTCGATAGAGATGCAGATCATGAGAAGGCAGTTCGTGCTGAGGAAGAGTGCATAGTTCTTCTGGCAAATGATATTATCGTCGAGGGTGCTACCGAAGTCACGGAAGATGGTGAGATAATCGGCGACAATCTCACAGAAAGAGCAGTACTTCCACTTAGCACTGATGATAAGGTTGTACTTATCGGTGGCTTTGCAGAGAATCCTAGATTCCAGGGCGGTGGAAGCAGTCATATAAATGCACACAGCATAGTATCTGCTGCTTCGATAATGAGTAAATATTCAGATAACATTTCATATGTGGAAGGTTTCCCTTATGATGCGGATGTATCTGACGAAGAGAAGTTCGCTGAGGCAGTGGATGCTGCAAAGGATGCGGATAAGATAGTTGTCTTCGCGGGACTTCCGGATGTCTTCGAATCAGAAGCCTATGACCGTAAGCATATGCGACTTCCAGATTGCCAGAATGAGCTTATCGATAGACTGCTTGAACTCGGAAAACCAGTAGTAGTTGTACTTCATAACGGTTCACCCGTGGAAATGCCATGGGCCGACTACGTTGCAGGAATCATTGAGGCTTACCTTGGCGGCGAAGGCGTCGGCGAAGCTGTGATGAATGTGCTTTACGGAAAGACTAACCCATCTGGAAAGCTGGCTGAGAGCTTCCCTGTGAAACTTGAGGATAATCCAAGCTTCCTGAACTTCCCAGTTGACCGTCATAAGGTTAACTACGCAGAGGGAGTTTTTGTTGGATATAGATACTACGATACGAAGAAGATGGACGTGCTCTTCCCATTTGGCCACGGACTTTCATATACAGAGTTTGAATATTCAAATGTAAAGTTCGGCGAGCAGCTTGTCGAAGAAACTGGAGACCGTGCAGTAGTGAAGCTGGCTGACTCGGAAGACGGAACAGTCCTTGATATCTATGTGGATGTAACAAATGTCGGACGCGTAAAAGGTAAGGAAGTAGTCCAGCTCTATGTAAGAGATGAGACCGGCGTTACGATTCGTCCAGTGCATGAACTGAAGGGCTTCGAAAAGGTTGAGCTAGAGCCAGGAGAGACTAAGACGGTAAAGTTCAGACTGGATAATAGAGCATTTCAGTGGTACAATACAGAACTGCACGATTGGTATGCGGCAGATGGAAAATATGTTATAGAGATTGGTAGGTCTTCGAGAGACATAGTCTGTGAAGTAGAGATTGAGCTTACAGGTAGTTTCCAGTTGCAGCCAAAGATCGATAAAGATGTTCAGTTAGGTGAACTACTTAAGTACGACAAGACCAGAGATATGACAAAGCAAATGTTTGCAAATGCATCTACTCAGTTTGCAGGTTCAGCATCTGATGAAGATATGGATGAGATGACGAAGGCTATGCTGGAATACATGCCAATAAGATTTCTCAGGTCTTTCGGAGAACTTGATAACAATACTATAGAAGCAATACTGGCAGGCTTACGCAGCTGCTTATAAGAGGATACAATGAAGAACTATAGACGTGGACTTCTGGCGGGAATTCCGATAGCGCTCGGTTATCTGTCGGTGTCATTTACATTTGGAATAATAGCAGTGCAGTATGGACTATCTGTCTGGGAAGCGACACTTATGTCGATGACCACAGTTACTTCAGCTGGTCAGTTTGCAGGTGTAAAGATGATGACGGTGCCAGGACTATGGCTGGATATGTTGATATCTCAGCTCACCATAAATGTCAGATATTCGTTCATGTCTGTTGCGATGTCTCAGAACCTAGACAAGAAGTTCAGTGGAATCTGGCGCTGGATATTTGCCTTCATGATGACAGACGAAATATTTGCGGTTGGAATCTCGGAGAAGAAGGTAACAAGATCCTTCTGGGCAGGGCTCGTAACTCTCCCTTGGATTGGTTGGAGCCTTGGAACATTTCTCGGTGCATTTCTCGGAAATGTACTGCCAGCCAGTGTAATGAGTGCGCTGGGACTTGCAATATACGGAATGTTCGTTGCGATAGTCGTTCCTGATATGAAGAAGGAAAAAGCTGTTATCATCGCGGTAGTTATAGCCGCAGTGCTCAGCACCATGTTCACCTATGTTCCAGTTCTAAATAAAGTATCAGTGGGAATCTCCATAAGTATCTGTGCTATCGTGAGCGCAGTCGTTGTGGCTATACTTTTCCCAGTTGATGATTCTGATGATACAAACATTTCGGATAAGTCAGAGTCGGAAGTAAGAAATGATATGATTCCGGGCGAGGTATCTAAGGGAGGTGCAGTATGACACACACGACCTTCTTTATATATCTGGCGATAATCGTCATTTCGACATACTTGATACGAGCTATTCCATTTGTGCTGGTGAAGAACCAGATTGAGAATAGATTTATCAAGTCGTTCCTTCACTATATACCATACGCGGTGCTTACCGCCATGACAATACCCGCCATCTTTACTGCAACTGAGAGCGTGATCTCCGCAGTCGTGGGCTTTGTGGTGGCAGTAGTTCTTGCGCTAAGAGGAAAGAGCCTCACGGTTGTTGCGCTGTTTTCATGCGTGGCCGTGTACCTTGTGGAACTGATCATCAGAATGTTTTAATATATTTGAAGTTTAATATATTAGTGCTTTAATATATTAATTAAGTACATTTGCATATATTTGCATATAAAATGAGGAAAACATCAGTTGGGTTTGCCTTATTTAGGGGGATAATATGAATAAGCTGCTCGTTCTGCTGTTCCTTTTTTCAGCAGGAAGTGTGACTGGATGGGTTATCGAGCTCTTCTTTAGACGTTTCCTAGATCCGGTTGAAAGAAAAAAGAAGAAATGGGTTAATCCCGGATTTTTTGTTGGACCATATCTTACGATATATGGTTTCGGTCTTATAGTACTCTATTTACTAGGACATATTCATATACCCGCTCTTGGTGCGGAGCATCCTATTCTAGAAAAACTTGTAATATTTGTTATAATGGCAGCGTGCATGACTCTGCTGGAGTTTATTACGGGAATGATATTTATAAATCATCTGCATCTCCAGCTTTGGGACTATTCTTCCTATTGGGGAAATATCAAGGGCGTCATCTGCCCACTTTTCTCACTGTTCTGGTATGCACTTGCTGCATTTTATTATCTTGTACTTCATCCTCAGGTTTTAGATGCACTGAACTGGTTATCCCAGAACTTGGCGTTTTCATTCTTTATAGGTTTCTTCTATGGAATCTTCTTCCTAGATATCATTTATTCCTTCCAGCTTATGATCAAGATTAAGAAGCTGGCGGATGAATATCAGATAGTCGTAAAGTACAATGCTTATAAAAGTAAGCTTACAGATATCAGAGAGGAAGCAAAGGAGAGAAGTTACTTCTTCTTCTCATCCCGACTGTCCTCCATATCCCCTAAGGAAGTGTTTGATAGATACCGTGAGAACTTTTCTGTTAAGCGTATCGTGATGGCACCTGTACAGAAGATTGCAGATACCAAGACGGTGCAGAAAATTGCAGACAGCAAGCCTGTTCAGAAGGTTGCGGAGAAGGTCCGCAAAGACTGATTAATACATGGATTACACATGGAATTAGTGTAGATTAATACATGGATTACACATGGATTTGGTATAGATCCTACATAGATTTTCACCGATAAACCTCCATAATATTTAACCTAAGATTAGTGTAGACTAAGTGGAGAACATTAAGTTATACTACACTCATCTGGAGTAAAAAACTCCATTAATTTTTTAGGGAGGTTAACACTATGGCTAAGTACAGATGTAAGATATGTGGTGAGATTTTTGAGGTTGCAGATGGAGAAAAGCCAGTTTGCCCAGTATGTGGCGTAGATGGAGATAATCTTGAACTGATTGAGGATGCTCCTGCTGGTGGCAGCAAGTATGCTGGTACACAGACAGAGAAGAATCTTCAGACAGCATTTGCAGGCGAGTCTCAGGCTAGAAACAAATATACATACTTCGCATCAGTTGCAAAGAAGGAAGGATATGAGCAGATTGCAGCTATGTTCCTTAAGACAGCTGATAATGAGAAGGAACATGCTAAGATGTGGTTCAAGGAGCTTGGTGAGCTGGGAGATACAGCTGCTAACCTTGCTGCAGCCGCTGATGGTGAGAACTATGAGTGGACAGATATGTATGATGGTTTCGCTAAGACAGCTGACGCTGAGGGATTCCCAGAGCTTGCTGAGAAGTTCCGTCTTGTTGCAGCTATCGAGAAGCATCATGAAGAGAGATATAGAGCACTTCTCAACAACGTTGAGACAAAGGCTGTATTTGAGAAGAGCGAAGTTAAGGTATGGGAGTGCCGTAACTGTGGCCACATCGTAGTAGGAACAAAGGCTCCTGACGTATGCCCAGCTTGTGCACATCCACAGAGCTTCTTCGAAGTAAATGCAGAGAACTACTAAAAAGAGAACTACTAAAACTAGTTCAATCTCTGGTTTTCCTAAAACCAGATTTCAATCAAAGGTTAATAATTTATAGACAACAATCAAAGGGTAAATATATAGAAAACGATCAAAGGGTTTATCAAGAAAGACGTATCCTCCGGGATGCGTCTTTTTTCTCTTTTTCCATCGCCAAGCAGTCAGTCATGTTTTCCATCGTCTAGCGTGTTTTCGGCTATTTCAGGAAGAAAAATGAAATAGTCACCCGTAGATTTGCATTTGACGGGTGACTGTATTCTCGTTTTAACGCTATATGCCGAAAATTACAAAAAATAGTTTACATAACATCACAAAAATGGCCGATTTTTTTGTCAAACGGGTGACTCCTCTCACAGAAAATCTCATATAGCCGAATCCATCTTCTAAATTGCTAATTATCTTATCAGTTTTCTAAAATTTTAATTTATCGTATATAGCATCTAATTGCTAATTATCGTTTTAATCTAGAGTGTTGTGTGATATAAAGTAACTAGAGAAGTATATGGAATAATGAGCTCAAAAGGAATAAAGAGTTTAAAAGATTAAAAAGAAATAAAAGATATAAAAGAATAAAAAGGGTGACGACTATGAAGCTATATGATATATCACAGGAAGTTTTTGGGTGTAATGTATTTCCGGGAGATCCACAACCTGTGCGCGAAGTGAAGATGCAAATCAGTGATGGAGAGATCTGTAACCTCACGGCATTTTCTATGTGCGCGCATAATGGAACCCACGTGGATGTACCGTATCATTTTATTGACGGCGGAAAAACTATAGATCAAGTTGACCTGGATAGGTTTGTCGGATATTGCTACGTGGCCGAGCACGCGGGAAATGTAACTGCTGAGGATGCTGAAAGAATCATAAGGAATGCTGAGTCAGCTGATAAAAGAGCTGCGGAGAGAATCCTTGTGAAGGGGAAAGCGACAGTAACGCACGACGCGGCAAAGGTCTTCGCGGCGCATGGTATAAAGCTTTTTGGAAATGAATCGCAGACCGTTGGGCCAGAAGATGCGCCGAAGGATGTACATCTTACCATGCTGGGTGCTGAAATAGTCCTTCTTGAAGGCATAAGTCTTGGCGAAGTTCCAGAAGGAGTATACCTGCTAAATGCAGCGCCAATCAATTTAGGCGGATCAGATGGCGCACCATGTAGAGCAATCCTCATGACACTAGATGAATAAGAAATATGTCATTTCTGTATAGAAAAACATGCTCTAAATCGATATAATGACATAAGTGTCAAAAGTCAACATACGTTTCCGCTTGCAGGAAAAGTATGTCACATAAGTGTCAAAAGTCAACATACGTTCCTGCTTGCAGGAAAAGTAAAAGAATAGTAGAGGGAAAGAAATGATATATATTAAAAATGCACGTGCTGTCGACGGTTCCACAGGAATGGATGAACTAGCCGACATCGCGATAGTAAATGAGTTTATTGCAGGCGTAGGTAAAGACCTTGATATAGAAGAAATCAAGGCAAGATATGATGTTCTAGAGCAGGATGTCGAAGCGATAGATGCCAAGGGACTTGTCGTAGCGCCAGGTCTTGTGGACACTCACGTACACTTCAGAGATCCAGGATTTACCTATAAGGAAGACATCATAACAGGAGCTGCAGCTGCAGCCAGAGGAGGATTTACTACAGTAGTATGTATGGCAAATACAAAGCCAGTAGTAGATAATCTGGAAACCTTACAGTACATTCAGGAAAAGGGAGAAACTACTCCGATTCATGTACTGCAGACTGCCACGGTAACCAAAGGTATGGCAGGCAAGGAACTTGTAGATATGGATGAACTTGCAGCAGCAGGTGCAGCAGGATTTACAGATGATGGCCTTCCGATACTTGACGAAGCTATACTAGTAGAAGCACTAAATAAAGCAAGAGAGCTGGATCTTCCAGTAAGTCTACATGAAGAAGATCCATTATTTATAAAGCAGCCAGGTGTAAATATGGGTAAAGTATCCGAAGAACTCGGATACGGAGGAGCAAGCTGTGCAGCTGAAGATGTTATGGTAGCAAGAGACGTTGCCCTTGCAGTAAATACAGGAGCTACACTTTGCATCCAGCATATCAGCTCTAGAAATAGCGTAGAGTTTGTTCGAGCAGGTAAAAAGCTTGGAGCAGATATACATGCAGAAGCGACCCCGCATCATTTTACACTTACAGAAGAAGCGGTATTAAAGTACGGCACAAATGCTCGTATGAATCCGCCACTTAGAGAAGAGGCAGATAGACAGGCTATAATAGAAGGCATTAAAGATGGAACCATCGACATGATAGTTACAGATCATGCTCCACATTCCAAGGAAGAGAAAGATAAGCCGCTGTCAGAAGCACCAAGCGGAATCACAGGACTTGAGACATCCCTTGGTCTTGGTATCAAATCGCTAGTGGAGCCAGGACATATATCACTTGTGAAACTTATGGAACTGATGAGTGCAAATCCAGCAAGACTCTACAGACTAATTCCTGGAAGTCTTACAATAGGAGCACCAGCAGATTTAGTAATCTTTGGAGAAAATGAGACTTGGACGGTAGGTGACTATGCATCAAAAGCATCGAACAGTCCGTTCACAGGTTGGGAACTTCCTGGACGCGTTCACTACACCATCTGTAGAGGTCGCATTGCTTACAAGTCATAATTATCCTCGCGGCAAGTCTTATTAACAAGACTGGCAGACACACATTCGAGACCATAAGCGGTCTGCACCATATCACTTCGTGATATGCAATACTTGCTAAGCAAGTATTGATTCTGCTTCGCAGAATGTGTC
>CACWGK010000052.1:14412-24635 GCA_902760415.1 uncultured Lachnospiraceae bacterium | reverse complement strand
TCGATATTCTCAGCCTTCTTCTCGCATCCTACTGTCGATAACATAAGGCTCGCCGCAAGTAAACTCACCATAATCTTATGTATCTTTTTAATGTTAATCATTTTATTAAATCCTCCTGTCTCTTCTAAGTTAATCTTCACCTAGTTTTATAGCCTCAGTTATATTGAGACGCTTTATAAATCTTCTGATAGTTACCATACATAGAACTATGGCAAATGTCATAACCACCGCAATACGGATAAAGCCTTGGTATGATATATATACTGTAAGAGGAAGACTATGCTTCTCCGGCAGATATATATAACTTATCAGTCTCGTGAAGAGAGCCGATGTAAGTATGCCTACAAGCACTGATGATATAAGGGATGTCATAGTGCTGAGGATATGTTCCCTTACCAGCATTTTATTGATTCTCTTCATTCCCATACCCATAGCACGGTACACTCCAAAGTAGAGCTGTCTAGAATATATAGAAGTCAGCCAATATATCAGAAATCCTATCACACATATGATCATAGATATAATAAAGCTGATATTAAAAAGTCCATTTGTTATAAGTAGCATTGCAGAACCAAAGGTCTTCTGAATCTCAGAATCAATACTTGTTAGATTCTTATATATGATCCTTTTATCCGTAAGATATTTATCTATATCAGATATAGTCACACTATCCGCAAGATTCATCCACACTTCTGGAGGAAGTTCTCCGTAACATAGATTCATATCTGCTTCATTTATAACAACAAGATATTTCTCATTTTCTTTCATATCCCCCTTTGTAACATCTTCTGTATAGAAGTATTTGTTAAAGCTAGGAAAGTTATCCAGAATCCCTACTACCTGTACATCGAAGGCATAGACTGTATCATTATCCTTAAGAGGCGACTCAACCTTTAGCTCTATAGAATCTCCAACCTTAACTTCATAATCCTTGGCCATATTCCTCGAAATGATAGCTCCATTACTTACGGTAGCTAGTGCATTCAGATCATTAAACCAATGATGATCATTATTCATAATATTAAAGGTTGCGCTTTTACCTATACCCTTTGTATTAACGCCTAAAAGTTCAGCAGATTTTATCTTTCCTTTTCCAGTTCCTACCGTCAGTTTATCGGTTCTATAAACCCGCGTCATATCTGTTACGAGTCCTTCTTCTTTTAGTTGAAGAATGTTCGTATAATCTTCAGTAATCAGCTTCCAATTCTCGTCTTTTTTTGAGGAAGCCACCACACGGCTATATGGTGTCAGAACGCATTCAGCGCCAGTGTCACTTATAATACGTTCTCTCTTGTTGTAATTAACTGTCTTAGCCAGATTTGCATTATAGATTCCCATAGCAATTGTGATGATAAGAAAGAGTGAGATTACCCAGGATTTTCTCCTGGTCTTTATAACCTCCAGAAAGGCTGCAAGGGTTTCTGGCTTCCACTTCCTCTTACCCATCTTATATATTGCTGTAATAACTAGTCTGGTAAGTCGGATAAGCAAAAATGCGGCTCCAAATGTAAAGAGTTCTGAATCTATAAGGATCATCGGATCCATAGTTTTACCAGCCATAATCTCAGTAATCATCGTATCTCTCTGCTTTGTATAGTTGTACAGAAGATAGACTGCTATACCAAGTATTATTATGTCCAGGAAATACTTCTCCACAAAGTTCTTCTTCGATGCATTTCCCTTTCCTTTATTTGTAAGAACCGTATTCTTTGAAGCCTTTATAATCGGCAGAATCATCAGAGTTCCCGCAACTGGATAAGCTATAAGAATATACAGTAGAACTTCCAATCTAAATGTATATACCCCTGAACTCTTAAGACTGAAGGACAGAAAGTCCGTTGATGATGCAGCCATCTTGCAAAGCAAGTATCCCACGAGAATACCTACTGGAAATGTAGCTGTTATAATGAGGGCAAACTGCGTAAGGTACTGTCTTATAATAGTGCCTCTTGATATACCTCGACTTCTGAGTACATTTATCTCCGGTTCCTCATAAGTTCTTAGTCTGTCTGATACCATATATATAAATATCAGCAACAACACAAGAAGTGGAGTTAGTATCGATACGATAATAACCTTTACAGTCTTCTCGGTTTCATCAAATGACTCAAGCACGTCTGTAAAGCTTGACTTAAATGCCTTTTCCTTCTTCTCAAACTGCTTTATATAATCAAGGATTGCATGTATATTTTCAGATGTAATCCCTCTATAATCCAGCACCTCGTGTACTTCATAATTAATTGAATCTATCTCGAAGGTTTGATAAATCCTCTCAAGATCCTCCTTGCTTACGATTATGTTTTCACCAAGCTTTCTAGTTCCTTCAAACCAGTAATAATCCCCTAAATCCTCTGCCTCTGCTATACCAGCAACAACTAATTTAAGTGTATTATCACGATCATCTGACAGATACTCAAAATCCAGAACCTCACCAACCGTAAGGGACATATCATCCATTGTCGACTTTGTGACATAACATTTTATCAGTCCCTCATCTATCTTCATACTAGAATCTATATCAATAAATGACAGATGTTCCTCATCTCCAGTTGAAATGATATTCACAGCCTTCTCCGTACCAACAAGGCTCGGTGTCATTCTTCCTCCCGCAACGCTGTATATAACCTGCGTACTGAGAATCGGAAGCTCCAGATACTTATTCCACCTATCAGTATATGTCTTGATGCTCGAATCTATATCTTCAAATGAAGCAGTTTCCTCTTTCTTTAGAGAATCACTTCTGGATATAACTGCCGGAAAGGTCTCACTGACTTTAGCAGCGTCCTCGAAGTCATATAAGATAACATCGTCCAGTGCACCTTTTTCGAACATAGGTATAAGAGAAAGAACTGCAACCAGTATCACTATTCCGAAGAAGAGACATGCATTCAGCAGTCTCTGGCTTCTTAGTTTTTTCTGAATAAACTGAAGCATTACTCCTCCTCTACAGCGACAGACACCTCACGGACAATCTTATCGCCAACTTCTAGCCCATCTATCACAGCCACATCGCCTGTTCTCTCATCTCCCAGATTAATTACTGTCACATACTGCATTACCAGTTCACCATTTACTTCTTTCCATACATAATTCTGAGGCCTATCATTTAGATAACTAGTGTATATTAACCCCTTATCAAGAACAGGTATTCCTTTATAATCTTTTAAAAGAAATGTCACTTCCACGCTTCCCTTATCTCGAAGTGCCTCGTCATAGTCCACATTTCCATCAATATCAGCATAGAACTGATCCTTATATTCTTTTCCAGGAGTACAATATGTAAATACAGGTTTGTCATTATAATACGCATCATAATTATCTTTATTTCCATTTACGCCTATGGCTCTTCCTATATACTCCCTCTCGCCTATCTTCACATTTATTTCTTTACCAAGCGCTGCTGATTTTAGCTCGCCGGAAGTCTCTTCCCCAGCTTGTGCTCCAGGGCCTGATGTCTTATACTCTCTCATCTGAATAAGAGTCTCATTTACGCCTTCTTCTGCAATCGATACTATATACTTCCTGTCTTCATACACTTTTCCAGGTATAGCATCCTTATCAACATTCTTTATAATGCCATCACTTTCAGCATAGACACTGATAAGACCTGAACCATCATTGTTTTCAGCCAGCTGTTGGTACTGAGCCTCAAGCTTCATAAGGCTGTAGGAATAATTCGTATTCTCAATCTGTATACGGTAATCGATTATTCTGCCATTTATTGCATCCTTATCGTCGTTATAGTGTGAATCGGTTGCAGTAGCATATTCACCCGACGCGTCACTGGAATAATCACTTGAATTACCACTAGCAAGTTCCGCTTTCATCTCAGTATAAGACTCTAGGGTACTAGCATGATTCGCCTTCAGATTCTTTATACTCTCATTTATTTCCTTCAGTTTTGCGGCGGTATTCTCTGTCTTATAGGTAAAGAGCAAGTCGCCCTTCTTTACCTCATCATCCTGCTTAACATATATTTCCTGAAACTGTCCCGCATACTCTGTATAGTAACCCTTCACATTTGAGTTCTTACCAAGTATAAACTTAGTCATAGCACCTACTGATATGTTACCAGTTCCAACCTCTATTTCCTTATAGTTCACAGGATAAAACTGATTCAGCGGATAGTAGACTTCATCCTCCTCAGTAAGTCCATACTTAATCTCGGTATAGTTTTCATTGCTATATCCAACTTCAACGCTACGCTTCTCTATATCATCGCTGCCTTCCTTTTTTCTAACATATACATATCGGCTAAGTCCCTCTATAACTACAGCACTACTTCCGACACACATAACATTTTCAGCTTTTTTCTTCTTTAGAACCACCAGCATATTGTCGCCGCATTTTAATTCTGCGGATGTCTCATATCTCACAGGAAGTACCTTACCAGTCACTTCAGACAGACTCTTTATGTCATCACCATATTTCACTTCCTTTACAGGAATCTTCTTTCCATCAACATAAGTGAACTTTTCGTCATAATCTTCGCAGTTATAATCCTTTGCAGAAGCGTCAATCGCCTCAATACATAAGTCATCCATATCTGAAATAACAGCAACATTTTCATAAGCCTTCGCCACATCATCAGTACTGATGTCCTTGACAAATGTTACATATCCCGAATGATCTGCAACAAGCACCGCCTCTTCTTCCTTTCTCACTTCTTCATCACGAGAAGCTCTATAACGCCCAATCATATATTCGGAGAGTTCACTATTATATCTCTTATCTTCACCTAAAAGAGCAATCTGCTTATCTGCACTCTCTATAAGAGCATTGTCTCCATTCTCTGAAGCAACCTTTCTGCTTATACTCTGAAGCTCAATCTCGTCGTCAGATATGTTAGTCATAAGGCCCTTGATAGTTGACTCGTTGTTGATCATATCATTCCAATCTGAGGAAGTATTCCCGTAAGAATCAACCACACCGTAAGCTATCACATCGCCCTTCTCAACATAGTCGCCGATCTTTACATTTATACTGCTAAGCTGAGTACGGTTCTTATAAAATGCTGGATAATCGTGAGGTACCACAACGCCCTCATAATACTTCACATCCATAAGATCACGAACCTCTGGATGTCTGAATATCTTGGACACAACCATCGGATCTATAAGTTCAGGCTCGTCGAAGGCCCTCTCATTACATCCCGAAAATGAGGATATACCGATTATTGCCATAAGCAAAACCACAACTGTCTTCTTTAATTTTCTGAGAATTACTTTCTTCATTTCTTCTTAACCATCTATCACTTACTTTGCTTCAGCCAGCACTTCATCACCTTCAACAAGTCCATCAGTTATAATCGCATATTCACCAAGTACACTTTCAACTTTTATCTCGCGAGAAACTCTCGCGCCATGTTCATCTATCATAAAGACGAAGTATCGTCCGTCTCTCTCAGTCACCGCACTGGATGCAACATATAACACATCTTTTCTTGTCTCCTCAGCTATAGGAACTGTGAGACCATGTACGATAATCTTCTCTCTATCTGAAACTTGCGCATCCTTCATAGCATCTGTTTCAGTAGCATCTCCAGGCGAAGCCATATCGACAAGACTTGCTGCAAGTTCAGCTTCATTTTCAACCTTACCCTCTATACCGAGAATCTTAAAATACACCTTAGTTCCTGCCGAACTTTTTTCAACATTTGTAACTACCATGTCATATCTAAGGAGCTTATTAGTGGAAGTCACAATCTGTCCTACAGACAGCGTCGTCTTCTCCTCTGTTTCCAGGAAGTAGGTATCATCTCCAGAAGCGATAGTCAGTAGTCCATCTGTATTACTCATGGTGCCGCTAATCGCCTGATCAGATATGTCGATAACCTCACCATCCTCGTCTGCCCTTATAGTCAGGTTTTCTTTCTTGGACTCAAGCTCTGTGAGATACCCTGTCGCAACATTTATGTCCTGATCACATCTTGCAATCGCTATCGAATTATCTTCTTCATTATCGATGGCTGTTCTGTTGTTATAATGAATCTTCTCAAGCTGAGCCTTTTCCTTCTGTTCTGTATAAGAATCTATCTCATCTTCAAGCGACTTCGAGCTCATGGTAAGTAGCACATCGCCCTTCTTAACCTTATCTCCAACACTTACATACAGCTTGTCGAAAGCCACATCTTTTAGCATCATAGAATCCATCAACTTCGACGACAGACCATACTTATTTTCCACATAATTAACAAGATGTAGTTCTTCCTCCAGTTCATACGTCACATCCCCTCTCACAACAAATGTGGTCGTATAATCCTTTTCTTCTATCGAAGGAGTTCCTATATGAACCAGGGCTCTCTCACTTCCACCGCAGCCACTTGCAGAAAACACCAGCATAGCGGCAAGCATAGCGACTCCCGCCCTATTAATACATCGCTTTTTAATTGTTCGAACGCTTCTCTTCTTCATAAAAATCTAGCTCTGGTTTCTCCAAGGTTTTCACCTGATTTCTTATCGTCACACATATTATTGCAAACGTATGTTTCAAACTTGTTTCATTTTGTATACAAATGAAACAAGTCCCCGAAAGACACTTTCTACAAAGCAAAAAAGACGCCATAAGAATACTCTTATGACGTCCTTGTAAATACACAAACATTTACTAAAGTATAGCATATTCAACTATATATACTATGTAAGTTTAATAATGCGGAATAGTATAAATCTTCCATTATTTCTATATCATCTATAGATGGAGATAGAAAGATAACATCTTCAGGTTTCTTCCTATTATAATTCGATGAAATCACATAACAAGCATCATGTACAAAGATATTCAGCCAAATCGCCAGTTGTTTTTCTGAACATACATCTGCATTCAGCATATTAAAATTCGTTATCATCCATTCTAACGGAGGCTGTCCCTCATAACCCAATGTAAGATTATAAGAACCATTGATGTATTCATCTAGGAAAATATACAACGCCCCCTCCCTATCTGTATTATGATTTAATATGTACGTTGGAAATGAATATTTACAACTGTCAGGAATAGTTTCTTTAGGATATTTCATAGCATTATGAAAATACTTCCCGCTATCATAAAGAAGATTACTATCTCCACATAATTTTAGTCTTTTTATATCTCTACAAAACAATTCTATGTATTTAGATGTCCATTCATTTTCAAAATCCAATATAGGTATCTCACTCATTCTCATTATCGCATTCCTGACATCATAATCACATTTATTATATGCTGTATACATATCACGAACATGATTATGCATAGGATTAAGGTTAAATGCGACTTGGCATAAAGCAAAGAGATTTTTTTCTGACTCATGATCTATTATGAATCGCCTTGCTTTATCTTTCAATTCTTCTGATAATGAATCTGATTCCTCGTCAATGTCATTATTTATATTTTTTGCTTTTCTTCCAGTCTGCTTAGACGCTTCGATAATAATATCTACAAAAAACCTGGACAATTTCTCTGCCACATTGTATTCATCTATCTCTTTAATAACATATGAAAATTCCGAACATATATTTTCGCGCTGTTCATCACTTAAATCATCTATGTATTTTTCAAAACAAGCAGGTTCTAAATATTCACGAATTTTTCTTGCAATTCTATTTATTGTTCGTTCACCAGAAGCATAGGATCTATATGTTGATAGTTGTGTTTTTTCAACAATATTATCTTCAGATGCTTCGTTTATCACATTCAAAAAGAGATCCTGAACAAATAAAGCCTTATTTTTTCCTCCACTTATCACTGGATATAAACGATTTACAAATTCATAAAATTCCAAATTAACCCCTCCTTATAAATCGTAAATTCAAAACGCGACTAAACGCGACTAAATGCAACTATTCGAGACTCTTCAAATTACAAAAACTGTAATACTTATTTCGAAATGGATTTTTCCAATTCACAAAAACATTATACATCAATTTATAATAAGGAGGTATTTTCTATGAAAAAAAGAAAAGCAAATCTTGATGATGGATGTAATCCTGAGCTCGTATTAGGTGCGGAATTTGATGGAATACTAGAGATTCCTATTATACATGCTCCAAAACAAATAGCTATACCTGATGGAATCACCCCATTTTCAAAAAGAATAAACGCTTTAGGCACAAACGAAGCCATTGGTCACTTTGAAAAGGATCCATCTTTTGCAGACATTCTTATAAATCCCAATTCGTATATCGAAGATTTGTCAAGGTTCAAGTATGTCATACCAATAGATGCATCTCTTTATAGAGATGCTCCTTTAGCAGTACAAGTTACCAATCTTTATAGAAGTAGAGCAATTGGAAGCTATTACCAGCGAAAAGGTATAAATATAATTCCTTTAGTACGTTGGGGAAACGAATTTACATATACAACAAAATACTTTCCCGAAAAAATAGCTTTTCTAGGAGTTGAAAAAAAGAGTATTATAACAATAAGCACATACGGATGTATCAAATCCAAAGAAGATAAACATCACTTTTCTTCTGGATTATATGAAATGCTTAAATCACTTGAGCCAAAAGTTGTTCTAGTTTATGGTTCTATGCCTAAACAAATATTTGAAAGCTATCTAGATTATTGCACCTTTATTAATTATCCAGATTGGATAACTCGTAAACGAGGAGGTGATAATTAATGGGTAGTGGTTTAAGCGGATTATATAACGGGACTCATGGTAGCCCCCTTTATTTAGGGGCTATAGACTATATGTCCAATGATGATCAATTTAGTTTAAATATAAAAAAGAGAAAAGATGTTGACCCCGGTGATTATCTTGATATTATTGCTCATGGAAGCTCAAAATTCATAACTATTAATTACAATGGCAACACAGTTACAATTTCTCACAATGCTTTTGCACGTTATTTACTAGCAAAAGGAGTACTCACAAAAAAGAAGATAAGGCTATTATCCTGTAATACTGGGTTAATATCTCATGGTTTTGCTCAAGGTCTAGCAGATAAATTAAATATGGAAGTACTAGCTCCTAAAGGTTATGTTGCTGTCGATAACCGAGGCAAATATGCTGTTTTTAAAGGACGAAACGAACAAAACAAACTCGTTCTTTACGAAAAATCACATTTTGAAACATTTTATCCGCGAGGAGGAAAGAATCAATGAAATGTAACATATGCAATAAAGAAATGAAATATTTTAAAGAAGGTCAAACATGCGGTTGGAAATGCAATTCATGTAACAATATTATAGTAACAACATATGATGACGGAATAAGTATGGATGACACAATATATACTATATTTATTTCCCCAGAAAATAGCACAGTTGCAAAGAATATAAAATGTATTGCTAAAATACTTAGTTGCTCTTTTATTGAAGCAAAAGAGATATTATTAAGTGGACAAGAAATTAATGACTTAAATGCAGTTCAAACTCACGATATACTAAAACAATTACAATCTACAGATATTCATTTCACAACCGAACCTGATTATAAACACTCTATATAATTAAAAAGCTCAGAAATTGCCTTTTCAGCAATTCCTGAGCTTTTGTTGATTATGTTATTCTAGATTAAAGACTAATCACTTTCCAAGACGAGCACGAAGTTCCTTTGTCATCTCTTCGAAGCCTGGCTTGCCAAGGAGTGCAAACATGTTCTTCTTGTAAGCTTCAACACCTGGCTGGTTAAATGGATTAACTCCAAGAGTATAACCACTTACACCACATGCAAACTCGAACTTATAGAAGAGCTCTCCAAGTGCAAGTTCATCAATCTCTTCCATATCTATACGGATATTTGGAACACCACCATCAACGTGAGCGAGGATTGTTCCTTCCATAGCGCACTTATTGATGAAGTCAACTTCCTTACCAGCAAGATAATTAAGTCCATCAAGATCCTCATCCTCAGTTGTCATAGTTACTGACTTCTTAGGATTTACAACATTTATAAATGTCTCGAAATGATTCTTTGTTCCTTCCTGAATGAACTGTCCAAGTGAGTGAAGGTCTGTAGTGAAGTCAACACCTGCAGGGAAGATACCCTTGCCGTCCTTACCTTCGCTCTCTCCGTAGAGCTGCTTCCACCACTCTGTTACATAGTGAAGAGCTGGCTCGAAGTTTCCAAGAATCTCCATACCAAGTCCATTCTCATGAAGCACATTTCTTACTGCTGCATACTGCATAACATCTGTATCGAAGTCAGCAGCGAGGCAGTACTCACGTGCATTTGCAGCACCCTGCATAAGCTTATCTATATCAGCTCCTGATGCAGCGATTGGAAGAAGACCAAC
>CACWGK010000052.1:0-14337 GCA_902760415.1 uncultured Lachnospiraceae bacterium | reverse complement strand
CCCTCTGCATCTGCAAGTGTCTTAAGAGCTCCACGTGCCTTATCTGTTGTAGCATAGATTCTCTTAGCTGCGCCTTCCTTACCATACTTCTTCTCAAGCATTCCCTTGAAGAGACGGAATGCAACTGAACACTCTGTTGTAGTACCTGACTTAGAGATAACATTTACAGAGAAATCTCTATCACCGATTACATCAACAAGCTCTGCTATATATGTTGAGCTAAGATTGTTACCGCAGTAATAAATCTCAGGAGTCTTACGAACTTCCTTTGATACCATATTATAGAAGCTATGACGAAGTGCTTCGATAGCAGCTCTAGCTCCAAGATATGAACCACCGATACCGATTACAAGAAGTACATCAGAATCACTCTGAATCTTTGCAGCAGCTTCCTTTATACGAGCAAACTCAACCTTGTCATAATTTACTGGAAGATCGATCCATCCGAGGAAATCATTTCCCTCGCCAGTCTTCTCAACAAGAGTCTTCTTTGCAGCTTCGATTCTTGGTCTAATCGCAGCAACATCTGCGTCACTAGCTTTAAACTTAGTATTATCGAAATTAAAACTAATCTTCTGTGCCATAATTTTTTCTCCTTTATAAATCTTTGATTATAAGTGTATAACAACTAGCATTATACGCTTTTTCAAAAACCTTTACAAGGATGATTCCGCAGCTTTCAATGAGTCACCTTTACTGTTCTTTCTTTTCTTTCTTATACTTGAAGAAATAATCAAGTGCAATGCTGCCCCAGAGTATTACCATGCAGATATCAAACCAGAGATTCCAGCCTGGCTTTGTGCCGTAGGTTTTTATCTCGTATATTTCCATAAATGTTACAAATGCCCATATAACTGATGTGATTGAATTAAGTATTGCACACACCTTGTTATCTGCCTTTAATACTGTATCTTTCTTATTTTCCTTTACCTTTGAATCATTCATTTTTTATCCCTCACCTTTCTTTAATCTTTAGATTATTTAATTCTTGTAATTTTGAGATTAGCTTGTTTTTTTGTTTTTGTTTTTCTTGATGATTGGATAATAAAACAAATGAATCAAGTATGTATGATATTTGTTGTAAATTGTATTTTTTTATGTGTGAATGGTAAAAGTTCTAGCGCTCCATTTTCCAGATTTCAGCAGAGTAAGGTGCAAGTTCCGAGCCACCGCCGAAGTCATGAAGTGTTCCGGTAATCAGCTCATCTGCCTGTCCGCAGCCTGCGTCAAAGTGTGCAGTAAATGGCTGATCCGACGCATTGATTGCAACCAGGATTCTCTCATTATCAGTCCTTCGTTCAAAGATGCACTGATGATTTGTTAGGACCACGCTTCTGAAAGATCCGTAATTCAGAGCCTCATGTGTTTTCTTGATTTCAGCAAGTTTCGCTATAAAATCAGTGAGCTCATTCCACTCTGGCTTATCGAAGCTTACGCGAAGCGCAGGGTCGCCCTCTTCCTTTCTAGCCTCTGTTCCCCATTCACTTCCATAGTAAACACATGGGAAGCCAGGCATACAGAACGCGAGAGTATATACAAGTGGCAAATGATTTTTATTCGATAATATGCTTGCAATACGCGTTACATCATGATTATCCACAAAGCTCATCAGATGCATATTCTTGTAACGACACCAGTCTTCTGGACCAAACTGCTGCATAAGAGAATGAATTATCTCAAACATATTCATAGAGTTAAAGCTTGAGAAGAGTCCCTTATAGCAAGCATAATTTGTACAGCTATCCAACATTCCCGGGCCAACAAACTGCGCATAGTCTCCGTGAAGAAGTTCTCCCAGAAGGAGGAACTCAGGCTTCAGTCCAGAAGTGTATTCCTTAAGGTTATGTATAAATCCCTTATCAAGACAATAAGCCACATCTAGTCGAAGACCATCTATATCAAAATAATCTACCCAGTACTTAACCTTATCAAATATATGATCCACAACCGCCGGATTCTGCAGATTCAGCTTTACAAGGTCAAAGTTACCTTCCCAGCCTTCATACCACAGTCCATCATTGTAGTTAGAATTACCATCAAATGATATGTGAAACCAATCCTTATAAGGACTGTCCCATTTCTTCTCCAGAACATCTTGAAACGCCCAGAATCCACGTCCTACGTGATTAAATACTCCATCAAGTACCACCTTGATTCCTGCCTTATGAAGCTTCTGAACTACCTTTTTGAAATCCTCATTTGTTCCAAGACGCTTGTCTATAAGGCCATAGTCACGGGTGTTGTAACCGTGAGTATCTGATTCAAAAACTGGAGAAAAGTAGATTGCATTTGCTCCCAGCTTCTGAATATGAGGGATCCAATCAATAACCTTAAGTATTCTTGATTCCTCTACACCGTCATTTTCAAATGGTGCTCCACAAAATCCCAATGGGTAAATCTGATAGAACACTGATTCTTCGTACCACATATTATGCCCCTCCTATTATTAATGAGTCACCTTGCACGTCCGACGTAACTGCTGACTCAAAAATGAGTCAGCAGTTACGTCGGACGTGCAAGGTGACTCATTTTACTTAATCATCTCATCCATACGTCGAGATCGACGTATGAGGTGATTCCATCCACGTATCCATATCGAGAGTACTGATAACCCTCTGTATGATATGGAAAGTCTGTAATGTCATATGATGCAAGCCAGAACTCATACTCGCCCAGCGGATCTACATCCAGATATCTAAGAAACTGGTCACGGCTTCCATATATCATTGGCGCATATCCAGCAGCCTTAACAGTCTCGCAGAAGCCCTGCGCTACTGCAGTTCTATCCTCTACGGAAATGCTGTTAGAACGCGCGCTTTCATCCTCAGCTATATACTCAGTATCTATTACGATAGGCTGAGTAATGTTGTAGCCAGATATCATATCCAGACAGAAGTTGGCTTCTTCTATACCTTCTTCTTTGTTAATCGCAGCAGAGAAGAAATATACGCCAACCTCAAGACCTGCAGCAAGAGCGCCTTCTATGTTAGACTTTGCCAGACTGTCGCTCTTCATAGCTCCAGTTCCGTAGCCTCTATATCCTACACGGATTATAGCGATATCAACGCCCGAAGCCTTAACCTTGTCCCATTCTATATTTCCCTGGAACTCTGACACATCGATTGCAACACGTCCCTTATCTTCTCCGTCTTTGAAGTAACTATAATATAGGCCACCACTATTAACGTAGAAGTCTGCATTCCAGTCAAACTCATTTCTAGCTACATTTGGACTAATCTTGTAGTACTCGCAATCCGGATACTCTCCGAAGAGAATATAAGCCTTATGCAGGTACTTCATGTAGTTATCTTCCATCATAGTTTTAAGATCAGGATACTCTCCCAGTCCCTCTACATTTTTATCATATGCAAATGCTATCTCACTTTCCAGATCTCCTGAATAGTCCACTGGAGTCCCCTTCTGGCGGTTGTCCAGAACTATTATTACAACAAAGAGAAGGACTGCAACTACTATCAGACCAAGAAGGATTCTATGTGCTATTAGCTGCTTACGGTAGCGAACCACCTTACGCTTCAGTGCATCACTAGGCTCGGATTTCTCAGCTCTTTGGTAGCCCTCGTAGCCCTGATCATAATCTACTTCATACTCATCATCATATTCGTTATTGAACTCTGTATCTATACTACTCATTTCTCTACTTTCTATCTACTTTACTACGCCCACGCGATGTCATCTGTAAGACTCGAACTCCGGCAAATGTTATCACTACGCTTATCGCTCCTATAATTACTGATGCGATCACCGAATCATTTGCGCCAAATATAAGTGGGAAATTATCTTCCAGCCAACCTGGGTTATACATTTCTACAACCGCAATGGAGTTGTTGAGACAGTGCATCGCCATTGCTGGGAAGATACTGCCCGTATAGTACACTATCATCGCAAAGCATATACCAAGCATCATCGTCGGTACAAGTCTGATAAGGCTTGTGTGATATACGCCAAAGATAAATGCTGAAAGAACTATAGAAGTCCATTTTCTATACTTGCTTCTAAAGCCCGAGAGAATAAATCCTCGGAACATCATTTCCTCACAGATAGCAGGTGTAACTGCTACAACAAGAAATGCTATCCATATATTATCACCGCCCAAAAGCTCCAGAAGTCCACTATTCGTATCTTCAAATGCTTCTGGGAAGAATTGATAAAGCATAGTAGATAATATATTCTCCATGAGAAATGCACCAATAAACAGGAGCACTGAGCCTAGGGTACTAGTAAGCTTTGCAAGCTTAAAGCTGTAGGTTTTCTTTATACTTCTCTTTGTATAGATTACCATTATCAGCGGAATCAGAAGTACAATCAACTGACTCGCAAAGATTCCTGTGAGGCCATAGTTCATCTGAAGGATGGAACCCGCATATAGGTATATGATCATTACAAAGAATACTATAAACCAAGCATCTCCAGTAGTTGGCGTTCCACCAGCTACGATATTTGAACGCTTCTCGAATAACTGAAGTCCACCGCGTCCCTCATCGAAGAGTACACTCTCACTATCGTATATTCTGCTAAGCAGCATTATCGCAAGGCCCGCATACATTACATTTGTCAGAAGAACTATAGCAGTTGGTCCAAGATCTGCCTTGAAGAGAAGCAGATTCTTCACCAGAAGACAGATATTGGCAACTGGAATCATAGCCATCCTGTTAGTAAGTTCGATATTTGGTATAAAGCCGATATATCCTGTTAGCATGACAACCAGCGTCAGCGGAGTAATATAGTTATTGGCTTCCTTATAAGACTTAGCAAGGGCAGTGATACACATAGTCACTGCTGATATAAAAAGCGAAAATGCCATGATAGCGAGTATCGTAACAAGACTCGCTGGCAGAAAACTTGCAAAGTTAAAGTTCTTTAGGTCAAACCCCAGACTGCTGGCAGCCTCTGACTGCACAAGCTTAACCAGGTAAAATATCATAAAGCCCATAGAGACAATATTTAATAGCGCCGATATTATACCCATCAACGCAACCGTAAGGAACTTCGCGAGAATCATCTCGTGATTCCTGATAGGCAGTGTCAGAAGTGTCTCCAGAGTTCCACGTTCCTTCTCGCCAGCTGTAGTATCTATAGCTGGATACATCGTTCCCATCAGCAGGCTCACAACCAGCATAAATGGAAGTATCATACCTAGCAGACTTCCAGCAGACTGCTCGGTGCTCGCGATATTCTGTCTCTTTATTCCAAATGGATGCGTTATCTCGTCAGCATCGAGACCAGCAGCTTCTATAGCTTCCTTCGTCTCAACCTCAGAGAGATCATCCAATATATCCTTTATAATAGTTTCAGCATAATCTGAATCTGTTATCGAAGATACGTACTTCGTAATGTAAGTAATGCGGCCATCTTCATCAACCTCACTCATTACATACACATCAGCGGCCTCATCCTGCAGTATATCTTCCACCAGCGCAAGCTTCGTAGAAAGTGTATCATCTGTTAGTTTATAGTCGCTGTCCTGTAGGAACTTCTCTAAGTTAACAGCCTCAATCTGTTCTATATCTGCATCCTCGGAACTATTATCAGAGGCCATATCATCAGACTTTTTTTCATCGGATTTTTTATCATCGGATGCCTTCTTCGTATTATAAGCAGCAATCTGCTTCATCAGTGCGCCGTCATCTTCGGTATCTACGATAACCTTATACTCGCCCTTCTCCATGCTGGACTGTATCATAGTCATAACCGCAAATGAACCAAAGAAGATCAGCGGATATATAAGCAGCGGAACCAGAACCAGCATTATGATAGCTTTTCTATCACGAAATACATCCAGGAGCTCCTTCCTAAGGAGCAGTCTTATAACTCTACTCCTCATAAGCGATACCCTCCGACTTTATAATCTCATAAAATGCACCACGCATATCTGACGCGCCTGTACGACTCTTTAGCTGCTCAGGCGTATCATTTGTGATAGCTTTACCGTGATTTAACATGATAATGCGGTCGCATAGATACTCTGCCTCTTCCATATAATGAGTGGAATATATAACAGTTTTTCCACGCTCTTTCTCTTTCTTCATGAACTCGATAATAGAAGTACTACTAATGATATCAAGACCGAGGGTTGGCTCGTCAAATATATAAATCTCTGGATCATGCACGATACAACGAGCTATAGAGGCACGCTGTGTTTGTCCTGTCGACAGCTTCTCAACGCGGTTATCTATAAAGTCCCCCAGATCAAGAAGCTCATTTACTTTCTCTATCCTGTCAGAGATTTCATCATCAGGTATTCCATATATTCCAGCGAACATTTGCATCAGTTCGCGTACTGTAAGTCTTCCATAAAGCTTCGTATTGCCTGACAGATATCCTATATAGCTCTTAATCTTCAGCGGATCCATTACACGTTCCAAGGTCCTGCCATCCTCTGTCCTCAAAACCTCAGTCTTATGACTGCTGTTACTTATCTCTGATATCTGCGAAATGTATACTTCGCCAGAAGTCGGTTTAAGAAGACTCGCAAGCATACGAAGAAGCGTCGTCTTACCTGCACCATTTGGTCCAAGTATTCCAACAATCTCTCCAGGACGCACAGTTAGTGATATGCCATCTACAGCATTGAACTCTTCCTTACGTCCCTTTTCTTTAGTTCTTATAAAGCTCTTTACTAAATCTTTTGCAACTAACAACTTAACTACCTCTTTGCAAAACTAAAACAAAGTCACTACCCTCTTGGATAGTACAATATAAGACATTTAATTATACCAAAATTTCGCCTAAAGAGAAAGAGCCTGTCAGACCGCTACCCCACGTACGGTCTGACAGACTCTCTCAAAGTCGATTTATACAGGCACACCCAAAATACCTTCCATATTGTCAGCTAGACTGACATTTACCAGGTTTTTTATACTGATAATATAGCACATTTTCACAAAAATGAAAAGCCTTTTTGTACAAGTCGCACTATGTTTGTTAGTTTTTCACAAACATTATGTAAATTGCCCCGCAAAACCTTAGCTTTGCGGGGCATTACATTTAATGTTGCACAAAATGAATCGACAATTAATTCACGTTGTATTTATTTTCTATTTTCCTTATCAACGAGATTTGTTGCGCCATATGTTTCACGGAGCAATGGCTTCTCGATCTTACCAGTTGCATTTCTAGGAACCTTTGCGAAGATTATCTTACGTGGTCTCTTATAACGAGGAAGCTCCAGGCAGAAGTTATTCATTTCTTCTTCTGTACATGTCTCGCCTTCCTTAAGCTGAATGATAGCACATGATATCTCACCAAGTCTCTCATCACCGATTCCTATAACAGCTGCATCCTGAACCTTACTGTTCTTCATGATGAAGCTCTCAATCTGAACTGGGTAGATATTCTCACCACCACTGATGATAACATCTTTCTTTCTATCAACCAGCCAGATGAATCCATCCTCATCATACTTAGCCATATCTCCAGTGTAGAGCCAGCCATCCTTAAGGCAATCCTTAGTAGCTTCTTCATTCTTGTAGTAGCAAGTCATAACGCCAGGCCCCTTAACACAAAGCTCACCAACTGAATCACTGTCGCTTTTATCAACAATCTTGCCTTCGTCATCTATAATCTTGCACTCCCAACCAAATCCTGGAACACCGATAGCTCCGACATGGTCAATATTTTCAACACCGAGATGTACACATCCAGGTCCGATAGATTCTGACAGACCATAGTTAGTATCATACTGATGATTAGGGAAGATAGCCTTCCATCTAGTGATAAGACTTGCAGGAACAGGCTGTGCACCAATATGCATCAGTCTCCACTGATCAAGCTCATAATCATCTTTGTTAAGCTTGCCATCCTCAAGAGCAATCAGAAGATCCTGTGCCCATGGAACAAGCAGCCATACGATAGTACACTTCTCACGACTTACTGTATCTAATATATATTCAGGCTTTGTACCCTTCAGAAGTACTGCCTTACTTCCAGATATAAGCGAACCGAACCAGTGCATCTTAGCACCTGTATGATAAAGAGGTGGGATACAGAGGAACACATCATCCTTCTGCTGTCCGTGATGGGCCTGCTCAACTCTTGCACTATGCATCAGTGACTGATGCTTATGAAGGATAGCCTTTGGAAATCCAGTTGTTCCAGATGAGAAGTAGATAGCACCATAATCTTCATCTGTTATCTTGATTCCAGGATTAACCGAACTAGAGTTCGCTACCATTTCATTATAATCTTCTGCAAATGAAGGACAATTCTCTCCTACATAGAAGAGCAGTCTATTCTTTGATATCTTATCTGCTATCTCCTCGATACGGCCGATAAACTCTGGACCAAATACCAGGATATCCACATCTGCGAGATCAACACAGTACTCAATCTCGTCAGCATCATATCTGAAGTTAAGAGGTACAGCGATAGCACCTGTCTTCAGAATACCGAAGTAGATAGGAAGCCACTCAAGGCAGTTCATAAGAAGGATACCAACCTTATCTTCCTTCTTGATACCACGGCTTATAAGAAGATTAGCGAAGCGGTTAGCCTTCTCATCGAAGACGCTCCAAGTAATCTCTCTTCTATATGGTGCCTTTGGATTTGGCTCCATCAGCTCATATTCTCTCCATGTAACCCTTCTAATCTCTGTGATAGCAGGATTTACTTCAACTAAAGCTGTATCATTTGCATATTCTCTTGCATTTCTCTCAAGCAATTCTGTAATAGGCATATCTCTACCTCCAACACAATAATCAAATGTTATCTTTTCCAAACATAAGACAAAGAAAGTGGTCCGAAAACCACTTTCCTAATAATAACTTATATTCTTTTATGCGTCAACGCTTTAATGCAGTAAATCACTAGTCAAGAACTTATTGTTCTACTTTCTCATACGACACAGAGAGTACGTTCATTCCAAAGATTTCATTTGTTAGCTTCACGAAGTAATCATCGTTCTGGCCGGTTCCCACCTTAAAGTTTATCCTAAACTTATCTGGTGTAATACTGTTAACAGCGATTGAAGTAACGCTGTTGTCATCTTCAACCATCTTCTCGTATACTTTCTCTTTTACTGCATTTACTTCTTCCTTTAGACATACGACGTTGATGAGATATGAGTTGCTCTCATTATCCACAAGAAACCGAACTGGTTTAATCTTCTTTGCAGTAACATTTAGTATCATGTTCAACATTATAAGGATACACGTTATGATGATAGCAAACTTTAAATACCCGTAGGCGACGAGGATACTGATTCCTGATGTACTCCAGAGAGTTGCACTTGTATTTAGACCGTTAACAGTGAGGCCATTCTTGAAGATGACGCCGCTGCACAAAAAACCGATGCCGGTTACTATATTTGCTGACATCCTGATATCTGGATACCCCAGAAGTATCTCTATCATACAGAACGCAAATGTACCGACTGCTATAAGAAATGTGGTTTTAATTTCGATATGATGTCCGCCTATCTGTCTTTCAATTCCGATAACCAGACCTATCAATGCTACCATAAATAATCTGACAATAAATTCCTGTGTTGTCATGTAATCACCCCATTCTCACGTAAACCATCCTCTCTCCTTATATTATACCATAAATACAGCATAATCATTTCAAAAAGATAGCTTAAATGTATCGCAGATAAAACATCAAAAAAAGAGCCACTACACTATTAATGTAGTAGCTCTTCAATGCTGCTTAGATTACTTCTCAACAAGCTCAAACTCAGTTACATCAACGTCTTCGTTGTTGTTAACCCATTTAAGCTTCTTATCTGTGATAGTGATAGAACCACTTCCGTTCTTATAGAGCTGCTTTGTTACAGTCTTTCCTTCTGTAGAATAATCTTCATGAGTCTTTACACCATCTACATATGAGAGCTTTCCATCATCATCGAATGTACCAGTGAAATTGTATACATCACAGTTGCCGCTCTCATCTGGAAGTGAAACTGTTACACTGTAGAAGCCATTTGTTGTAGCCTTAATCTTAACTCCAGCTCTATGTGTCTTAGGCTCCTCATACTCTCCAGTATAATTCTTACCTTCAACCTCAGCTTCTTTTGTCTTAATAAATGTATTGCCAAGTGCTACATTTTCCTTCTTGTCATCCCAAGTAAGATCTGTTTCAGTAAACTTAAGTGTACCTGTTCCGTCTGTATATACAGTCTTCTTAGTTGAGCCACCCTTTTCGTCAAAGATTGTCTCAGTCTTTGTACATCCAGTGTAGTTAAGTACACCGCTCTGATCTATCTGTCCGGTAAATGACCACTCATTTGTTACTGCTGCACTTGATGGCCAAGTGATATTTACAGAATAATATGAATCATATGTATTCTTAACAGTGATTGTTCCTCTACCTGCAAAGTTATCAACATATGTTCCTGAGTAATCAACGAACTTTGCGTCCTTGATCCATTTTCCGTCTTTATCTACATAGTAACCACTGATCCATTTATCAGTTGCAAGGTATCCTGATGTCTCAAAGTAGTAATAGTCGCCATCAATCTGAAGCCAGCAACCAACTGGATAATAACCTGTCTTATCCTCATACCACTTACCAGTCTTGTTAGACTTCCAAGCACCACCAGTATACTTTGTGCTGCAGGCACCACTGCCATCGATCCAATAGCCTTCGCGATACTCGCTAGCTGACATATAACCATCTTCCTTGAAATAGTACCAAGTCTTGTCTATCTCAAGCCACTGCTTCTTTGGGTAGCCGCCATTTGTATAGCTATACCACCAACCGTTGGAATCATTCTTCCATGAACCACTAGCTGCAAATGTAGCTATCGCACTTCCGAAGCACATTGCTGTAGCGAGTCCAGTTACTACAAGTCTCTTAATAATCTTTTTGGACTTCATATCTGAAAATCCCTCCTTAGTATTTTTAACAGTAGTTATTATCGCTCAAAATGGCATCAAATGCAAATCAGTTTAGTCTTAAGCTAATTCACACCATCCATTTGCTTTATATCAACCAATTCTGATTGATTGTTGGCTGTATGTTAGCCGGCGGCTATATGACAGCGTGCAGCAGTTGAGTCACCCGTTTGGCAAAAATTTGACCATGTTTTGTAGAGTTATGTAAACTGTTTTGAGATTTTTCGGCTTATATGCTGAAATACAAAGAGGGGTCACCCGTAAATTTCAAATCAACGGGTGACTCCTCTCAAAATCCTGCATTTTTTAGACTCTCGTCTTCCTAAACTCTTCCATGTTTTTGCGACATTGGTAGGCTTCCAGAAGTGCATTTTCTTCCCAGGTCCACAAATGTTCAACATCTATTTTCTGCTTTAATTCTTCGTCACTTGGTTCAGCTGGGAAGAGAGAACAAGGAAAATTATCACAATAACCACAGTGCTCAATCCCTTTACTGATCACGCACGGTCTAGCCTTACAATCTGTATCAAGAAGAACTGGATTTTCCTTATCACTGGTGCAGCCATCGCATATTATGGTCTTGGGATCTGCATCGTATTCATCAAATATTTTTTTGAATACTTTTACTATTTCCTCACGTCTATCTTCCTTTTCGACATTTGGACGATAAACTAAGCATAGGTCACATCTCATTCCACATCTTGATAAGATCATACTGACTCTCCTATATGGTTATTTATCTTGATATTTGTCAGTGCACACTGGTCTCCAGTTAGTGCCACGTAAATCTTCTGCTTATCTGAAGTAAGGGTGGTTATATTCTTGATATATATTCCAGCATTTTCTGTGACGGTTGTTATCACATTCCCTTCCTGTTTTATGTTGATATTTATATCCATTCCCTCGCGGTTGGCTTCCTTCCACATATCCCAGCCTTCGAAGCCATCCTGCTTATCTACTATGATTACATTTTCAGATTCATCTTCCGAATCCCAGTTCTCGCCATCCAGTCGAATAAGCGCATATTCGTGATAATTCTTACCACCAATCTTCTTATCATCTGATGAATAGATAACGATATATGGGCAGTGCCATACAAGTCTTGCGGTCGGAAGACATTTAGTATGAAAGTTTATCTCAAACTCACCCTTAAGTGGGATTCCAGATGTTGATTCAGTTCTGTATCCATCTATCTGAACATTTGGAATATCACCTTCCGGCTCGCCCTTTATGAAGCTGACCTCTTCAGCGATTCTCGGAATAGTCGCCTCATTTGCTATACTATCCGTCGTTTCTATAGATACCTCCGAGATAATACACTTCTCACCAGTAAGTCCAAGATATAGATATCTTGTTGCATCAGGAAGTGCAATCGTTATACTCAAGGACTGCTCAGAATTCGAGATCTTAATTAATGCATGATCCTTATAACGAACCGCCTCAACAATGTACTCATCCGAATTCTTACCAAGGATTCCAGTGAGCTTATTAAAACTATTCATGTTATGAATATTCTTGTTTTGATTACTCTTATGAACCTCAGTTTTTATAAGTCTCGCTCCGCTGGTAACAGTCGTTCCGTCGAACCTAACCTCTCCATACTCAAAGTAGTTAAGCTCCTTCGCCATCTTCTCATCCCCGTGAAATCTTCCATCAAGGGAATCAAAGAGGATAAAGGAAGGCAGGCCCTTCTCTTCACTGTTAAGGCTTAGAGCAGAATTCCTAAGACGCATCTTAACCGTCTTCTCAGTTATATAGATTCCTTCGGAAATGTTATCTCTATAATCACCGCATCGAAGCTCACTCTTACCACCGAGCTCCTTCACTTCACTCTTCTCCCTCATCTGATACTCAGAATCAAGATCGATGAGATGCTGCATGTACTTAGCGTACTTAGGATCAAACTGAGTTCCGGCACACTTGATGATTTCCTCACGAACCTTCTGCTGCGGTATAGCATCACGGTAGCTTCTCATAGAAGTCATAGCATCATAAGCATCGGCAACCGCCACTATTCTGGCATACTCAGGAATATCCTCGCCCTTCAGCTTATCTGGATATCCTCTTCCATCATAACGTTCATGATGATGATGAGCTGCAATACTAAGATATGGATACTCCGTAATGCTTGATAGAATCTGCTCTCCTATAACAGGATGCTGCTTTATTATCTCATACTCCTCATCAGTAAGACGTCCATCTTTGTTAATGATCTCATCCGGTATTCCTATCTTACCAACATCGTGAAGAAGTGCCGAGTAGTAAACCTTCTCACAATCCTCCTCGCTCATTCCACTCAGCTCAGCAATTGCTCTGGAATATTCCGCAACTCTCGAGGAGTGTCCATGAGTGTACTTGTCCTTTGAATCTATAGCATTTACAAGCGCTGTTACAGTCTGACCAAATAATCTGTGAAGAGCCTTTTGTTCTTCCTTCAGATAATCAATTTCGATTCTGTTAGCACGCTCCACCTTCTCATTAGTTTCAACAACTGCGAACAAGAAAAGAAGTATGGAGATACCAACCATAGTTATGTTCGTAAGCGATATTCCATAGACCTTCAGCTGTACAAATGCTGATGTAACAGATACTACTGGGAATAGAAAGAGAAGTGCAAAAATCTTTGGTTTTAGCTTTCTACCATATACTACGATGGTCGCAATCTGAACTACCGTAGCTATAAGCGGAGTTATATATCCAGCTATATAGTACTTACCTCTCTGATATTGATTGAACTCATCAAAGTAATATATAAGATCAAAATATTGGGATATAAGAAGGATGATACCTCCCACAGTTATAAGAATCTCAACAAAGATTATAGATTTCGGAGCTTTGTGTAACCCACAATTTGTTTTTAGCAAATCACTCAGATAGAGATTAAATGCATGAACCAGCAAAAGTGTCATAAAGAATACTAGAAAGTTACTTATTCTAACCATCCAGTATCCAAGATCTGACGTGTTGCCTCGATATATATATGCATATCTATCTGCAGTAAGCAGAATAGCAGAAAAAACTTCGAGCTGAAAAAGAACGGTTCTTCTTCTCTTAGAAAGAGCCGTAGCCGAAAATGAGAAAATAGAGGTGGTGATGCATACCCCAATTAGAACCAACATGATATTCAGTTGATGTTCTCTGATCAAATCAAGCATTAAATAACCCCAATAGTTTTTATAATATACCCCTATTATTATAATACTACTTTCTCACCCTTTTTTCACCTGAAATATCATTTTCTTCTACATCTTTGGTCCATGAGCCGGAACATTTTTTTCTGCTTCTATTTGAGACCCATTCTCCTGCACTTCTGGCTGTACTAGATTGCTTTTCGGCTATATGAAGATTTGTGAAAGCAGAGTCACCCGTTTGCCCTAAAATGGAGCATTTTTCAAGGTGTTTTTGCGACTATTCCGGATGACTTTCGGCATATAGCCACTATAAAATGAAGGAGTCACCCGTCGATTCTAAATCTACGGGTGACTCC